>JAITQP010000063.1 GCA_031288885.1 Prevotellaceae bacterium
GCGCCGCCAGCCGCTCCGAGCCGCTGACCGAAGTCCACGCCAACGTGCTCAACGGGTTTGGCATCTTTACGGGGGTGTACAGGCACAGCACGGTGATAACGGTGCATAAGGGGAGCTAAAAGCTAACGAAAAAAATGAACAGCTACGAATTAGAGATGAGACAGGTTATTGTTATTCTACTGCTTCTGGGCGGGTGCGTGCTCAGCGCCTGCAATCAGGGCGAAGGCTTGGGAGGGTCGTCTTCGCTGGAGGGCTACGTTTATCAGGTTGAGCACTCCGACAACAACTTCTCGTTCAAGACCGATACCTTTCCGGCGGCAAAGAAAGACGTGTACCTGATTTTTGGGGATAACGAAGATGACTACTTTGGCGATGACGTTGAGGCCGACCCCAACGGCCTGTACCGCTTTGACTACCTCCGGAAAGGCGCCTACATTGTTTACTCCTACGCAGAGTACGCCGACGGGCGCAAGGAGGCTGTATCCCAAAAAGTGCGAGTGGGGAGCGGCGTCAGCAGGGCTAACCCCATCTACATTCATACGGGAGACGCCTACGGAACGGCCATGGTAAAAGGCTCCGTTTACGCCCTCTTTTTTGACAAGGACAAGCTGGTGGACGAAGGCCCTGCCATCGACGCCGACGTTTACATCAACCGCGAGGGCGAGGAAATGTTCTTTGAGCGCATCCGCGTGGGCGATAAGGGCATTTTTATTTTCCAAAAAATACTGCCGGGGAGATACGAGGTGTGGGTCAGCAGCGAAGACCCCACTACGCGGAGGCTTTTCCCCGTCAAGCGGGTCATTGAGGTGACGGAGGCGGGGAGAATTTATGAGCTGCCGGAGTTTACAATTACCGTAAGAGCATAGCACATGAAAACACGTACCGCCACGCTTATTGCGCTTGCCCTGAGCGCCGCCGCCTTTATCAACCGCAGCGCCGCCCAAGATTCGCTGCCCCCAACCGCCTCGCAAGCCCAAACGCCCTTTCTGACGCCGGAGGAGCGGCGCGCGATGAGAAAAAATCTTGTCGTAAAGGAAATGAACGCCGACGCACGAGGTAAACGCCAGTGGGTAGACCACCTGACGGTGTGGGACGAAAACGGCTACAAGGTGGAGGAAGTTGAGTACGCCGTCTACGGGCAGCGGGAGCGGGTTACGTTTGAGTACGACTACGCCACCGGAAAGTGCATTCGCGAAAACGTTTACAACGACAAAAACAAGCTCTACCGAATACGCAAGTACGAGTATAACGACGTGGGAAGAAAAAAAATACAGTACAACTACACCCCCAACGGAAAGCTGTACTCCATCAAAGTGTACGAATATTCATACCAATAAATGCGCCAAAAATGCAGACAGACGTGAATGACATATTGGCGGAAATGCGGCCTATTTTGCTGGACGAAATGGAAAACATTCGCTTGATGGATCGCGTTGACGCCAAGTTTGTAGCGCCAACGTCGCTCCTGCTTCCGCTGCTGGAGCAAATGTCGCCTCTCTTTAGGGTGCAGCAGGCCAACGACGCCCGCGTTGCGCTCTACCGCACCCAGTATCTCGACACCCCCGACTGCATGATGTTTGTGATGCACCAAAACGGTAAGCTCAACCGGCAAAAGATACGCATCCGCACGTACGTAGGCGCCAACCTCTCCTTTCTTGAGGTGAAAAATAAGAACAACAAGGGCAGGACAAGCAAAAAGCGCGTCCCCATCGGGCTTTCCCAGCTGACGTCCATCCATGAGCTGGGCAGCGAGAGGCTGCTGCTCGAAAAGCACTCGCTTTTCGCTACCGATATGCTGGAGCCCTCGTTAGCCAACAGCTTCAGGCGAATAACCTTTGTCAACAACCGCGCCACCGAGCGAATTACCATCGACTTCGACCTCGACTTCCTCAGCTGCAAAACGGGCAACGAGGCCACGCTCGACAAGCTGATGGTGCTGGAGCTCAAGCAGCAGGGATGGCAGCGCTCCGACTTCAGCGCTTTGATGAGCAGCTTTCGGATAAAAAGAACGTCGTTCAGCAAGTACTGCATGGGAACCGTGCTGACCAACGCCAACGCTAAGTACAACCGCTTTAAAAGTAAATGGATGCTAATTAATAAGCTAATACAGTAGCGCCGTATGATACAAACCAATTATGACCCCCAGCTTGCCGTTGAGCACGCGGCAACCCTTGCCGAAAAAGGCCTCGCCTTTATGGGCGTAGCCGTATTTGACGCCGATAGCCTCCGGATACTCCTGCTCCGATTTGCGTTTAACCTGCTTGTGTGCTGGGTTATCATTCAGTGCTTCTACTACAAAAAGAGCCGGAGAAAGGACTACTACTTTACCTTTATGCTCTTTGGGGTAACAATTTTCTTTCTGCTATTCCTGCTGCAAAATATTCCGATGCAAATCGGCTTTGCGCTGGGGCTTTTTGCCATTTTTGGCATGATACGCTACCGGACGGAAACGGTGCAAATTCGGGAGATGACCTACCTGTTCGTTATCATTGGCATTTCGGTCGTAAACGGGCTGTCCACGGAAATACCTTACGCCTCTGTGGTGGTTGCCAACCTGCTTTGCATCCTTACCGTTTGGCTGCTGGAGAGCAATAAGCTGCTTAAGCACACGTCGAGCAAGCTTATTCTTTACGAAAAGATAGCCCTGATTAAGCCGGACAAGTACGACGAGCTGCTGGCGGATTTGAAGGATAGAACAGGCTTGGACATTACAAAGGTAGAAGTTGGGCATATTGACTTCCTGCGCGATGTTGCCTTCCTGAAGGTGTTCTACAAGGCCAACTCCGATGAAATAAATACCGTTGACAGCATTACCCGTTTTCCATGAGCACTCCCTCCTGCCGCGCGCTGCGCGCAACTTGCCTGCTCGTTGGGATGTCGATTTCCGCGTTTGCCCAGCCGCCAAGAGCAGTCGACGCTGGCGCCGCCTTTGCGGTGGAGGTAGAGAAAGAGCTGAGCCGCCTTTTCAGCGTGACGGGAAAAGAGGAGGTGCGGCTCATTAACAACAGCGTTGGCTTTGACCGTAGCGTAACCTCCTTGGGTTTTGGCTGCTCGTTTTTCGACAAAAGGGTCAAAGTTGGCGCCTGCTATGCTTTCCTGCACCTCTACAACGGCGACAACCTTTTTGAGCCCCGACACCGCTGCTACCTGAACCTCTCGCTCAGGGAAACCTTTGGGCCCTTTACCCTCTCGTGGCGGGGACGCCTGCAAAGCACCCTCCGTAACGAAAGCCGCGGCGAATACAGCGTTAACCCCAAGCGCGTGCTGAAAAACAAGGTTGAGGTAGCCTACGCAATTTGGGGATCTCCGTGGAAGCCCTACCTCTCCTGCGACGTTTCGGCAACCCTGAACGATCCGGTAGCCGGCTACGAGTGGACGCGGCTGCGCTTTCAGGGAGGAGCAAGCTGGCGCTTGAACCGCACAGCTTGGCTGGATTTTTTCCTCCGCTTTGACGAACTCGTAGCCTACAGCGAGCCGCAGGCTGTTTGGTTGGGTGCAACCTGTAAAATAAAGCTTCCCCACGCTTCGCGCCGCTAACCGATAGGCAAGTGCTCGCGAAATTAACTACATTAGCAATCCCAACTTCTTAAAAAAATCACTACCTTTACCCCCAAAATACAATTTATTACGTTTTTGCTATGAATAGCTTTACAAAGATAGTACTCGTTTTCCTTGCCGCCGCGCTTGCGTCTTCCTGCGCGCGGCATTCGGCAAGGGTAGAAGGGCATATTGCCGGCGGGAAGGGCGCGGTGGTGCTGCTTAAAAAAACAAGGGCGGGAAAGCCTGTGGCGCTCGACTCTGCCCGCTTGGGCGCATCGGAAAAATTTTCGTTCAGCATCAGCTCGCTCGAGCCTGCAAGCTTTTACCAGCTGGTGGTGGATACGCTGGGCAGCCTCACGCTGCTGCTGCACCCGGGCGACCGCATTGCGCTGGAGGCGCAGGCGCACAGCGTGCTGGCGTCGTGCCGGACGAGCGGCTCGGAGGACATGGAGCTGGCGTTGCAGCTTCAGCAGCGCCTTGCGCAGAGCAACGCCGCGCTCGACTCCCTGCTGCGCGCGGCAACCGACGACTCTCCGCAGCAGACGGCGGAGGTGCGCAAAGCCGTAGCGCGCATTTTTTTGCAGCAAAAGCGGCACAACACGACGTTCATCGTAACGCACCCCACCTCGCCGGCGAGCATCACCGCGTTCTACCAAAAGCTGGGGCAGGAGCTGCCGCTGTTCGGCTCCCCCGACGACCGCTTTCTGCTCCGCATGCTGACGGATTCGCTCCGGCTGCACTTCCCAAAGTCGAGCTACGTGAACGCGCTCCTCATCAAGCTCGACGAGCTGGAGGCGGCGGCGCGCCAAAGCGCCCTGCAAGAGCTGATGCTGCAGGCCACCGAGGTGGACAAGCCGGAGGTAAAGCTGCCGGACGCGCAGGGAAAGGTGCACGTGCTGTCGGAGCTCAAGGGAAAGGTGGTGCTGCTGGACTTCTGGGTTTCCACCAGCTCGCTTTGCCTGATGGACAACCGCGAGCTGGCGCCGCTGTACGAAAAGTACCACAGCAGGGGCTTTGAGGTTTTTCAGGTGTCGCTTGACGACGACCTTGCGCGGTGGAAAAGCGCCGTTGAGGAGCACGCGCTGCCGTGGATAAGCGTGAGCTGCCCCGCCGCCGAAGGCTGCCCCGCGGCGCGCGACTACCGCGTGGAAAACATTCCGGCAAACTTTCTCATCAACCGGCAGGGAAAAATTGTCGGCAAAGACCTCTACGGCGATGACCTGATAAAGAAGGTGAAGGCGGAGCTGAAAGTCGAAAATTAAACGTGGCTTTGTTGTAACGGTGCTCAGCTGATTGAAAGCGTCAGCCACATTCCGTTAGGAATGTGAAAGCAACCACGGCAATTTTCCGAATTTAAGCCGGATTTTCCGTTGCAACAACGTCATTCCTAATTCCTAATTCGTAATTCGTAATTCTCTTGATTGACACCCACTGCCATATTTTTGACAAGGCGTTTGACGCCGACTGCCACGAGGCGGTGGCGCGCGCGCAGGCGGCGGGCGTTACGCTGCTCCTCATGCCCAACGTTGATAGCGGAACGTACGCCGACATGATGCGCACGGCGGGCACATTCCCGCAGGTATGCCTGCCTATGGTTGGCGTGCACCCCACCTCTATAACCGCCGAAAATCTGGAGCGCGAGCTGGATTTTGTGCGCCGCGCGCTGGAAGAAAATCCCCCAAAAACCTTTGTTGCCGTTGGCGAAATAGGCGTTGACTGCTACTGGAGCCGGACGTACGTCGCGCAGCAGCAGGTTGCGCTTGAGCGGCAGCTGCGCTTAGCCGAGCAGCACGGGCTGCCGGTGGTCATCCACGCGCGCGATTCGTTCAACGAAATTCTGGACGTGCTGCGCAGCGTCAAGCCCAACGTAAAGGGCGTGTTTCACGCTTTTTCCGGCTCTGCGGAGCGCTACCGCGACGTAAAAGCGCTGGGCGACTACAAGCTGGGCATAGGCGGCATGGTAACGTTCAAGAGCTCCACGCTGCCCGACGTTGTGCGGCAAGCCCCGCTGGGCGACCTGCTGCTCGAAACCGACGCGCCGTACCTCGCCCCAACGCCCTTTCGCGGCAAGCGCAACGAAAGCGCCTACCTTACGCTGGTGGCGCAAAAAATTGCCGAAATAAAAGGCCTGAGCGTGGAGGAAGTTATGGAAGCTACCACCGTCAACGCAATGCAGCTGTTTGGGCTATAGCTGTAGGTGGACTTGGCGGGAAAGGGTGGCGCAGCTAATGGTAAGCTGCCGCAACGCCATTCTTAATTTCTAATTAATTTGTATCTTTGCTGCCGTTACGTAGCGATTTGTAATTCCTAAATTCGTAATTTCTAATTCAACATGAACAAGTTGACCATTGGCCTGTTTGGCTTTGGAACGGTGGGGTCGGGGCTGTACACCGTGCTGCAAAAGAGCAAAACCGTTGACGCCCGCATTAAGCGCATCTGCATAAAAAATGCCGGCAAGCACCGCAGCATCGACCCTAAATATTTTACCACCAACGCCGAGGATATTTTGGGCGACCCCGAAGTCAACCTCGTGGTGGAGCTCATCGACAGCGCCGCCGACGCGTACCACATTGTGAAAACCGCCCTGCAGCGCGGCAAAAGCGTGGTGAGCGGCAACAAGGCCATGCTGGCGGAGCACATGTCCGAAATGATTGCCCTGCAGCAGCAGCACAACGTGGCGCTGCTCTACGACGCTTCGGCCTGCGGCAGCATCCCCGTAATCCGCAACCTCGAGGAGTACTACGACAACGACCTGCTCACCTCCGTGACGGGCATCCTCAACGGCTCGTCGAACTACATCCTCTCCAAAATCTTCAACGAGGGCGAAACCTACGCCAACGCGCTCAGGCAGGCGCAGGAGCTGGGGTTTGCCGAAAGCAACCCCTCCTTTGACGTGGACGGGTACGACTCGCTCTACAAGCTGGTGATACTCACGCTGCACGCCTTTGGCGTAATTATTCCGCCAAGCGAGGTGTTCAACTTTGGCATTTCCAACCTCGCCGAGTGCGACATCCGCTACGCCAAGGAAAAGGGGCGCAAGATAAAGCTGGTGGCGCGCGTGGGCAAAACGGAGGACGGCAACATCGCCCTCTACGTCATGCCGCGCATGCTCACGCCAGACCTCTACATCTACAGCGTGGAGGACGAGTACAACGGCGTGGTCATTCGCGGGCAGTTTTACGACAAGCAGTTCATGTTTGGCAAGGGCGCGGGCGGGCTGCCAACCGGCTCGGCGGTGCTCTCGGACATCACGGCGCGCTTCCACGACTACCGCTACGAGTACAAAAAGCTCAACACCCCCAACCCGCCGAAGTACGTCACGGACAACCTCGTGAGCGTTTACCTGCGCTACCGCAACGTCAGCGACTTTGAGCACTTCCGCTTTGTGGAGATTTCGGAAAAATATACGAGCAACGATTTTTGCTACGTGGTGGGAAAAATAAGCATCAACAACCTGCTTAGCATCAAGTCGCTGCTGCCAACGCTCGACGTGTTCCTCGCAACCATGTGCTCGTAAATTAATGATTAATGATTAATGTGACGTTTTTTTTGCTTGGGGTTGTTGTTGCAACGTTGCACGCTTCGCGTCCCTTTTCCCCCGCCCTGCCGTCATTCTGACCGTAGCGCGCGAGGGTACGAGCGCGCACAGCGGAAGAACTGGAGCGCAGCGGAGCTCGGCGAAGCCAATCTCCCCGCATACAGCCGTCGCCGCACGCTTTACGCCATTGCGCGTTTCGCGTCATTGCGCGCCCCGAACCCATATACGGGAAAAAAGGGAAAAGCCGAAGAGCAAATAACATGTCTAATGTCCCCAAATTACACCTCTCTCCCCGTTCCCCGCAGGGGATTACCCGCCGCGATACAATCAAAAGGAGTTATTTTTCATTTTTCTATCACAATAAATACAAAAAGTTTGTATAAAAGGGTCAAATAATTTTGAGGGGGATAATTTTTTTGGCAGAAAAAAGTTATCTTTGCGCCTCAACTAATGCGGTACGCATTAACAACGATCACTGTTACTAATTAAAAATCAATTTAACGAGATGAAAAAACATGTACTTTTAGGGATTTGCCTGCTGGTAGCAGGGGTATTAATTGTGGCACCCGGGCGGGTACAAGCTGCGAGCATGGCGGTGCTGGTGGTAGGTTTGGAGACAGACGCGGCGAGCGATGCGTTTGCGGAGGCTATACGGTACGAATACACACAAAAGGGATACACGATGGTAACCGGCGCCGCGGTTTTGGCGAAGCAAACCGAGCTGCGCAACCTGCACAAGCAGAACCAGCCGGTAGACACGGGAGGTCTAGCGGCGTGGGGGAAAACCAACAATATAGACTTTGTGCAGCTGGTAGTAGAGAACGATTGTACTATTACGATAAATGGCGTAGCCAAGAGCGGTCGTGAGCAGCTAGCGCAGGTGGTGCGCTGTGGCACGGCGCAGTACACGGGTCGTGGTTACTACCGGACGCGGTTTATTCCCAGCAGCCCCAACCCCAACCTGGGGACGGGGTTTGAAGATATGGTACATGTAACAGGAGGTGTATTTCAGATGGCAACGAATTACTACGTGCAGCTTAGCGACTTTTACATAGGGAAATATATGGTGACGCAGGGGCTGTGGAAGAAGGTGATGGGGTCGTTACCCAGCAGCATTAGCGGCAGCTTGTTAGGAGATGATAAGCCGGTAGTTTACGTGAATTATACCGATGTAGAGAATTTTTTTACGGCGTTGAACTTGCAAACAGGTAAGAATTATCGGTTACCGACGGAAGCGGAGTGGGAGTATGCGGCGCGAGGGTGCAAGGCAGGGAATTGCGATAGTTATACGTACAGCGGGAGCAATACTCTTACGGATGTGTCGTGGTACCAAAGTAATTGCAGCGCCCTTCAAGTAGTAGGTACAAAACTTCCCAATGGGCTAGGACTTTACGACATGAGTGGGAATGCTAATGATTGGTGCTACGACTGGTATGGTAGTTATGGCACCAATACGGCGTCCTCACCTGCAGTAAATCCCACAGGGCCTGGCAGTGGCACTTCCCGCGTGATGCGTGGCGGCAACTGGTTCAGCGAAGAGTACTACCACCGCGTAACCTACCGTCACCCCGTCGTGCCTAACGACCGCTATGACAGGCATGGTTTCCGCCTAGTGTAGCCGTAGCTCCGCTAGTTTTGGTTTGGCCTTAGTTTATCCTGTTGGCGTTTTATCTTTTCTGTAAGCTATCTCTCTTCGCCGGTCTGCGGAGCGGAGCGGAGCAGGACAAGGCGAAGAGAGCCCTGCCGCCGGAGGCGGCAAAAAAATTTCAATTTTGGCGGTTAATGTTCTTTAAATGTTCGTTGTATGGGCGGGTTTCAAACCCGCCCTTTTTGTGTGTCGTAGCGGTATGGTTGTAAGAGCGAGTTTAAACCCGTCCAATGGTAGTGAATTACGAAATTTGCAGAATTTACCTATGTGAGGATGTCTCAAAAGGTTGTTTTCCGTCATTGCGAACGAGGCGAAGCAATCCAGGACAGCAGTAAATCAATTATTTCCGGATTGCTTCGCTACGCTCGCAATGACGCAAGGTGGCTTTTGAGACATTCCCCTACGCGCTCGCTCCTCGCGCACTCCGCTCGGAATGACAGGGGCGTGCGGCGTCAGCCCATTAATCATTAACAGTAGGTGGTTCCTTTCAGCGCGGCTAACTCGGTGAGGGCTAGGGTAAGGGCGGCATCCTTTTCAGCAAGAGCGGCATCCTTCTCGGTAATAAAAGCATCTTTTTCGGCAAGGGCGATTAATCATTAATCATTAACCATTAATCGCTCTCCCCCTCTTCCTTTTCCCCAAAAATAATGTATCTTTGCACGATTTCCTTTCTTAGGTACTTTATTAACGGTGCATAATAGCAC
>JAITQP010000074.1 GCA_031288885.1 Prevotellaceae bacterium
TTGCCGGAAAATAGCGCGTCCATGGTGCTTACAAGTAGCGATTTCCCAAACCGTCGCGGGCGCGATAGAAAGTATATCCGCCCCTCCGCTACCATCCGGTAGATGTGCTCCGTCTTATCTACGTACAGGTAGCCCTCGCTGCGTAATACCTCGAACGACTGCGTCCCTAACGGCAATTTTTGCAGCGCAGCGCCTTGCTGCTCAAGCATCGGTGTTGCTGATGATATTTTTTTCATGTCTTTAAGAATTACAAATTCCAAAACTCTACAAGCTATTTCTCAGGCTTACGGCGTTTTTATGCGCTTGCAGCCCTTCGGCTTCAGCCATGACCTCAACAATCTTCCCAATATTTTTGACGCCCTCCTGCGTAAGCTGCTGAAACGTTATTTTTTTCACGAAGCTGTCCACGCTCACGCCGCTGAACGAGCGCGCATAGCCCGCCGTTGGCAGGGCGTGGTTTGTTCCCGAGGCGTAATCGCCTACGCTTTCGGGCGAGTAGCTACCGATAAAAACCGAGCCGGCATTCGTTACTCTTTCGGCGAGCTGCTCTGCATCTTTCGTAGCAATAATGAGGTGCTCCGGCGCATAGCTGTTGGCTACGCCAAGCATTTCGTCCTTGCTCTTTACCAGCAGCGCCTTGCTTTTTTCCAGCGTTTTGGCGGCAATTTCCTTGCGCTCCAGCCCAAGCAGCTGCTGCTTTATCGCTTTCTGAACTTGCGCTATTACGCTTGAGCTGTCGGATATCAGCGCCACTTGGCTGTCAGCGCCGTGCTCAGCCTGCGAAAGCAGGTCGGCGGCAACAAAGGCGGGGTTGCACGTGCTGTCCGCCAGCACCATCACCTCCGACGGCCCCGCGGGCATGTCGATAGCTACGCCCATATTGCTGACCAGCTGCTTTGCCGCCGTTACGTATGCGTTGCCGGGCCCAAATATTTTGTCAACGCGGGGAATGGTGTTGGTGCCAAAAGCCAGCGCAGCAATAGCCTGCATTCCGCCCACCCGATACACCTCCGTTATCCCAACCCGCTTGGCGGCGTAGAGAATAGCCGGATGCACGCTGCCGCTCTTGTTGGGCGGCGTGCACAGCGCAACCCGCGGGCAACCCGCAAGCCGCGCCGGAATGCCAAGCATGAGCACAGTAGAAAACAGCGGCGCGCTGCCTGCCGGCACGTACAGCCCTACGCGCTCAATGCCCACGCTCTTGCGCCAGCACGTAACGCCGGACATGGTAGCTATTTTTTCAACGCCCTGCAGCTGCGCGGCGTGAAACGTTTCGATGTTCTTTACGGCAACTTCCATCGCGCTTTTAAGCGCCGACGGTACCCATAGCTCCGCCTCGTCGAGCTCCGCCTCGCTCACCTTAATCGAGCTAATGCTCACGCCGTCGAACTGCAAGGTGTAGCGCAGCAAGGCAATATCGCCCTCCCTGCGCACGCCCTCAATGACCGCCATGGCAGGCTCGCGCAAATGCTCTACGCTTTGCGCCGGTCGCTGCAAAATGCGCTCCACATCGGACATGTCGGGGTATCGAACTACTTCCATATACGAAAAATTCAAAATTCAGCATTCAACATCTCACAAAATCATTTTTTCAATCGGCATCACCAGTATCCCCTGCGCCCCCAAGCCGTGCAGGCGGTCGATGATTTCCCAGATTTGCCCTTCGGGGAGCACCGAATGAATGGAGCACCAGCCCTCCTGCGCCAGCGGCACCACCGTGGGGCTTTTCATGCCGGGGATTACGGCGGTGATTTGCTCAACGCTTGCCACCGGCGCGTTGAGCATGACGTACTTGTTTCGTCTCCCTTCTTGCACCGCGTGGAGGCGGAACAGCAGCTTTTCCAGAATAGCCGTCTTTTCCTGCCCAAGCGTCGCCTGTTTTCCCACCATCACGGCCTCCGAGTGCAGCGCCACGTCCACCTCCTTCAGCCCGTTGCTGATGAGCGTGCTGCCCGAGCTTACGATGTCAAAAATGGCGTCGGCAATGCCTATCCCCGTGGAGATTTCCACCGAGCCGCTGATGTGGTGTATGGCGGCCTGCACGCCGTGCCTGTCGAGAAAATCCTGCAAAATTCTGGGGTACGACGTGGCAATTTTCCGTCCGCTAAACCACGCCACGCCGTCGTACTTTTCGGACTTTGGGATGGCGAGCGACATGCGGCACTTCCCAAACCCGAGCCGCTCCACAACGTCGAGCGCGTAGCCCGTTTCGAGCAGCACGTTCTCGCCCACCACGCCCACGTCGGCAACGCCGTCATACACGCACTGGGGAATATCGTCGTCGCGCAGGTACAGCAGCTCAATGGGAAAGTTGGACGCCTGCGCCACCAGCTTGCGGTCGCTATTGGCAATGCTGATGCCCGCTTCGGAAATCAGCTCCAGCGATTTTTCGCTCAACCGTCCGGATTTTTGAATGGCAATTTTTAGCATGACTATTTTAGATTTCAAATTTACAGAATTTGTAGAATTTACGGGTTACGCCATTAGCCTCCCCCAGCTCTCAAAAAAAAGAGGCTTGCAGACAAGTGCAAACCTCCTGTGATGACGGTTACAACATCTGCATAGCGGGCGCTACTCATCGTGATGATGATGAAAGTGCAGCCCGCTATATGAAAAACGTTGTGCCATGTGGTTCTTTGTTTTTTCAGCAACAAAGGTAAAAACTTTTTGCAACATCTGCAAACTTCCGCTCAATCAGACTTGCTATTCCTGTAAATTTCATTTACATTTGCGTTGAACTTTTAATCGCAACGCTATGCTACCCATTAGAAAATTGCCCATCGGCATACAGGATTTTGAGAAGCTGCGCACA
>JAITQP010000108.1 GCA_031288885.1 Prevotellaceae bacterium
TTCGAGCGTTCCCTTTGGAGAAAACGCTCGCTGTGTGCCGGTGAACTCACCGCACAAAAAAACCGCGGCATGCAAAAAAAACATGTCGCGGTTGTAGTTGAAAATTGAAATATATTTGCTATAATACGCGCGGGCGCGATTATAAGAATTGTGTGTGTGTGTGTGTGTGTGTGTGTGTGTGTGTGTGTGTGTGTGTGTGTGTGTGTGTGTGTGTGTGTGTGTGTGTGTGTGCTTATTTCAATTAGGAATTGAGAATTACGAACTAGGAATTGCGCAAAGCGTGTGGGCGGGCACGGAGTTACAGCCGTCATTTTACGCGTCATCGTCATTTCTGGTGCACTCGTCGTCCCGAGTAGAGCGAGAGAGTTTACCGCATACCAACTTTCACTCCAACCAAGGTTTAAAACCCTATTTGGGTTAGCTGGAGCTGCCAAATGATTTTGCACACAGCAGTAAAAATTATGTTGTGATATGCACCACATAGCGTTATTGATATTAACGGCAGCAAAAGTAAACAAAATTTTCGAAAGTTGTTCCAGCGCTTGCTTTAAATTTGAAAATGTTTTTTTTCGAATAACATAGCACGCTGAATATCAGCGTGCTATGTTACACCACCCGTTAATAAAAAAGCGTCTAATTTGCGCTGCTACGCAGCTCTATTTTCTCCGACCTCGATAATCCGCTCGGGTTGCAGCCGAGTTCGCCCTCGGGAATGGGTGCGTTTAGCCGCCGGTAGTGCTCCACCCACTCCTCCGGAAACTCGCCGGTTGCCGCCACCTTAAAGGTCATGGGCTCCAGCGAAAAGAAAGGCGTTCCGCCGTTGGCAAACAAAAAAGCGTCGTAAATGAGCTCCGAGCAGTAGTACTTTCCGTTGTCGTACAGGTAAAAGCTGTCGTAGGGCGTGCCGATTTGCCGCAGGGCAAACGCCACCGCCTCCGGAATGAGGGGCCTGTGCTCCTCCTTCACCCTGCCCACCGCGGCAATGGCTCCCCGCGCTGCAAAGCTGTCTATGGGGGTGAGGCGCACCCCTCTTCCCGCCGCCTCTACCACCCACAGGCCTCCGCAGCTGTCGGGCACAACCATTCCTACGTGCGAAAAGCTGCGCCCATTGGCGCCTTTCGTAACCTCCTTGATGGCGCCGCTCAAGCCGCCGCTGTTATCCTGAAACAGCAGGTCGCCGGCTTGCAGCGCGTAGTCCGGCGTGCCGCTGCAGCCGTACAGCAGCAGCACAAGTGATAGTAACGTTACTATTGTTTTCATGTGGTCAATGTTTAGTGGTTAATTAATTTTTACGGTAATCCCCGCTTTTACCCACCGCCCGGGCTGCGGAATGTACCCAAAATCGGAGTGGGTAGCGTTAAACAGGTTGGTTGCCTCTGTAAAAATGTTGTAGCGCTTTGCCTCCCAGTATATTTTTAAGTCGCAGAGCCAAAAGGGGTCGTAGCCTCCGGCGCGCTGCTGGGATAGCACCTGCCACGACGCCGCCAGCTGCCGCCAAATGCCGTGCTGCAGCGTTGCCGTGAGGCGGTGGCTTAGCTGCTCTATGATGTAGCTCTTTGTTTCTGCCTGCTCGCTGGGCGTTGCGTGCAGGTAGGTGTAGCCGATGGCAATTTTTTTTAACACCTGCCCTTGCGGCGCGTACTCGGCTTGGAGGTTTACGCCGGAGGTGGCAACGTTGGTGATGTTTTGCGCGTACCAAATGCTGTCGGACGTATTAAGCAGCCAGTTGATGATGTTGTAGCCGTAGCGGTAAAATCCCGTTGCCGAGGCGCGCCACGTCTGCTCACGGTAGCGCAGGCCAAGCTCTCCGGTAACGGCCTCCTCCGGCTTTAGGTTGATGTTGCCCTTTTGTTTGCCAACGTTATAGTACAAATCGGTGAACGTCGGCAGGCGGTAGTCGTTGCTTGCGGCTGCGCTGAGCTGCCACGCGGGGGCGAGGTCGTAGGCAACGTTTCCGCCGGCGTATGCGCGGAAGCCAAAGTCGTTGTTGCCGGCGCCCATTACCCCAAGCGTGGCGTGAAATTTTTGCACGTGAAAGGCGTGCTGCAGGGAGGCGGAGTAGTGCTCCCGCGCCTTTTCGCGCGTGTAGAAAATATCGTTTTCCCCCTTCACGGCGATGGGGGTTTGCATTGTCTCGCCTAAGGTGTTGCTGTAAATATGCTCGTAGCGGTAGCTGAAGCCGGCGGTGGTTGTGCCGAGCTTTCCGGAGCGGGTGAGCTGCGCCAGCGCGCCTGCAATATCGGTTCGGTGGTAGTTGTGTCCGGTGTACCAGCTGGGCGGGTTGATGTGGTAGAGGTCGTATTGGTCTTGGTGCTGCCGGTGGTGGAGCGTCAGGGCAGCGCCCCAATTTCCTTTTTCAATATCGTAGCGCAGGCTGGAGAGGAACGTTCGCGTATGCTCGTGCTGGTAGGGGTAGTCGGCGCCGTAGAAGCTGTGCGCCCCAAAGTCTTTGTTCTGGTAGCCAAATTGTCCGCTAAGGCCGCCGCTCTTTGGGGTGGCGTAGCGCAGCTGCGCGTACACGTTGTCCACGTCAAAATCGGTGTTGTCGGTATACCCGTCGCTCTTGCTTTTGTTGGCCGATACTGTTGCGCGAAGCCCCTTGGCGGCAACGTTGCCCGCCGCGCTGTAGCTTTGGTAGTTGTGCATACCCCCTATGGCGCCGGCGGAAACGCCCGTTTGGTTTTCCAGCTTTGTAATGATGTTGATAGCGCCGCTGTAGGTAACCGCGCCCATAGTCCACGCGCCGGGGCCTTGCAGCACCTCTATGCGCTGCACGTCTTCGAGGTTAACGGGGATGTTTAGGGAGTGGTGACCGGTTTGCGGGTCGGTAATGTTTACGCCGTTGAGGAGGACGACCGTTTGGTCAAAGGTGCCGCCGCGAAAGGAGACGTCGGCCTGCACGTTGTTGCTGCCGCGCGTTCTGACGTCAACGCCGTCAACGTAGCGCAGCAGGTCTTGGATATTCTGCACCGCCGCCCGCTCAATGTCGATGCGGGTAATGACGGCGACCACGCGCGCAGGCTCGGCAATGGAGAGCGTTTTGTCGCCCGTGACCACAATTTCTTCTATCGGCACGGCGGGGGTTTCGTGCTCGCGCGCTACCGCCTGCGCTGTTGTATCCTGCGCCGACACCTGCTGCGCGCTGAGCGTTACCAGCGACAAGCTCGTGGACAGCACGCCAATTTTTATTTGCCGGCCAAGGCTGTTGAATACGGCATAATTTTTGCGCGTCCACCGACGGAAGCATACAGGGTTTTTGGTGTTTTTGTTTCTCATGTTTTTTTTGTTTTTTTTGTTGAACGAATAAATAAATAAAATAGTTATTAACTATTAGTGATTAGTGATTAGTGATTAGTTGATAACTCATAACTCATAACTCATAACTCATAGCTCATACACTCATAGCTAATAACTTATAGCTAATAACTAATAGCTAATAGCTAATAGCTAATAGCTCATCTTATGTTATTATCAAAGGTTGTGCTGTATCCTCCGCTAAACAGGATATCGAACCGCCCGTCGCTCACCTTCACGCTGGCGCCATCGAGCGTTTCGCCGCTTAGCTCAAACGTTCCGGAGAGGGTCACGCCGCGCAGCTTTTCGTCGGGGCCGAAGCCGGTGTATATAGCTCGGCTGCGCTTAATGTCGAGCGAAGCTGACGAGGCGTTTTTTACATCTGCATATGCGCCTGTAGCAATCTCGGCAGAAAGGTTGCCTTTTTGCGTGGAGTACTGCTTACCGTTGAGGTTTAGTAGCTCCTGAAGGGAGTCAATCGCTACATTTTGAAGGGTGAAGAAGATGTCGACTGCCCACATGTCGAGCGCTTTCATGCCGTTCAGGGAGAGCTTAACGTTGTTGCCTTGCTTTGTAACGAGTGCGCTGGGCGAGGAGTAGAGCATCCAGAGGTCGTTGAGCACGGCATCCCTATCCCTATCCTTGATGGTTGTGGTAAAACGCGCTCCGCCCGTATTGTAGCCGTACTCCGTGTAGTCGGGTAGGGTGTTGTAGGAGAAGCTGGAGACGTGAAACTCGGCCTCGTTGGGAGCGCTGCAATTAGTCAGGGTAAGCAGCGCCGGTAGCGCTAACCATGCGGCAGAAAATTTGGGGAGCATATTTTTCATTTGCGTAAATTTTTATCGTTTTATGCCGTAAAATATGGAAAGCGGCGCGCAGACCGCTATTCGGGCGGTAAACCCCATGCCGGTGTGGAGAAAGCTCACCGCGCCGTTGTCGAGCATGAAGGGGACGCCGATTTCTACCCTGAAGTTGGGGCTGCTGTCGCTGCCCCAGCGAATGCCTACCACCGCAGCCGCGTCAATAAAGAGCGAGCTGGCCCCCTTAAAGTACTCCTCCGACAGCCAGCGCTTGACGTCCGCCGGCGTTTTTGCGTCCACCGTCAGCTTTGTAGCGGAGCTCACGCTGAAGCTCGCCATTGCGCTGCCCTTGAGGTAAAACCCAAAATCCTGCTCGCTCACCATCGCCACGGCCACCTCCGCGGGGATGCTGATGAACGTAGAGCTCGTCCTCACGTCGCCTATGGAGGTGTAGTGCACCTTGTCGGCGCTCTCCTCATCAATAATGTACACAGTGCCTTGGTTTAAGGGGAAGCCAAACAGGTAGGAGTTGAGCTGTGAAGCGTAAAGCCCCGTGGCGAGCATCAGGCGCATGCCGAAAAAATTCTTCTCAACCAGCGCGCCGGCGTGGAAGACGTTGACGGCAGGCGCAAGGTTTTGGGTGCTACGGAAATCCTTGGGGCTCGCCGGCGAGGCTGTGTACCAGCGGCAGCCTGCGGTAAACCCTACCTGCACGCTCTTGTCCGGCACGTACACGCGGTAAAAGTAGCTTTCGTGGTCAGCATCATAACCCTTCGGATTATTGCTCTCACCCCACGCTGCATGCGCGCAGCAAAGTAGCCCTAACGTAAACACCCTGCCAGCTTGCTTCATTTAGTTGATATTATTTCGCTACAAAGTTAGCACAAAAAGTGGAATTAGTACAAAAAGTGGAAATTTAATCGGAGAGGTTAAAGAATTTCGCGCGATTTCTGTGAGCTGATTTACCGGATTTTGCTAACTTTGCACTTGCAACGCCTACGGCGCAGGGCATTCTTATATTCTTACTTCTTAATTTTTAGTTCTCAGTTGATTTTCCTCCCCACTTCAGCCAAGGAGCTCCGCGAGCGCGGATGGGACAGCCTCGACGTTATCCTCTTTACGGGCGACGCCTACGTTGACCACCCTTCGTTTGGGGCGGCGGTCATCGGCCGCACGCTCGAGGCGCAGGGCTACCGCGTGGCGATTGTGCCCCAGCCCAACTGGCGCGACGACCTGCGCGACTTTAAGAAGCTGGGCGCGCCGCGCCTCTTCTTTGGCGTCACCTCCGGCAGCATGGACAGCATGGTAAACCGCTACACCGCCAACAAGCGCCTGCGCAGCGCCGACGCCTACACGCCCGACGGGCGCAACGACATGCGTCCGGACTACGCCGCCTGCGTGTACGCGCAAGCGCTCAAGTCGCTATTCCCGCAAACGCCCGTCGTGCTTGGCGGCATTGAAGCCTCGCTGCGCCGCCTTACCCACTACGACTACTGGCAAGACGCCCTGCGCCCAAGCATCCTCCACGCCACCCGCGCCGACCTGCTGGTGTACGGCATGGGCGAAAAGCCGATACTCGAAATCGCGCGCCGGCTCCGCAGCGGCGAGGCGGCGGATGCGCTGACGGATATTCCGCAAACAGCCTTCCTGCGCCGCTCAGACGAAGGCCTGCCCCGCGAGGGCAGCAAAACCATTACGCTTCACTCCTTTGAGGAGTGCCGAAAAAGCAAAGCTAAATTTGCGGAAAATTTTGTGCGCATCGAGGAGGAGTCGAACAAGCTGCACGCCGCAACGCTGCGGGAAAGGGTGGGGGATGCGGTCGTGGTGGTCAACCCGCCCTATCCGCCCATGAGCGAGCAGGAGCTGGACGCCTCGTTCGACCTGCCCTACACGCGCCTGCCCCATCCGCGCTACAAGGGTAAGCGCATATCCGCCTACGAAATGGTGAAGCACTCCATCAACATCCACCGCGGCTGCTTTGGGGGGTGCAGCTTTTGCACCATCTCCATGCATCAGGGCAAGCTGGTGGCAAGCCGCTCGCCGCAGTCCGTGCTGGAGGAGGTGAAAAAGGTGTCCGCCCTGCCGGACTTCAAGGGCTACCTCTCCGACGTGGGCGGCCCCTCGGCAAACATGTACAGGATGCAGGGCAAAAACCCTGCCGCCTGCGCCAAGTGCGCGCGCTACTCGTGCCTGCACCCGCAGCGGTGCGCAAACCTGAACATCGACCCAGCACCGCTGCTCGACCTCTACGCCAAAATCCGCGCCCTGCCGAGCATAAAAAAAGCCTTTGTGAGCAGCGGCATTCGCTACGACTTGTTCCTCAGCGAGCATGGGTTTTTGGACGAGGCCTCCTGCGAGTATTTTTGTACGCTGCTGCGCCACCACGTCTCCGGTCGGCTCAAGGTCGCGCCGGAGCACACCGCCGGCGCAACGCTGGCCGCCATGCGCAAGCCTCCCTACGCGCTGTTCGATGCGCTGAAGCGCCTCTTTGACGCGCAAAACCGCGACGAACATTTGCGCCTGCAGCTCATTCCCTATTTTATCTCCAGCCACCCCGCCTGCACCAACGCCGACATGCAGCAGCTGGCAAGCATCACGCGGCGGCAGGGCTTCCGGCTGGAGCAGGTGCAGGACTTTACGCCAACCCCCATGACGCTAAGCTCCACCATGTACTACACCGGCATAAACCCCTACACCAAAGAAAAAATCTACGTGCCCCGAACTCGGGAGGAAAAGCTGAAGCAAAACAGCTACTTTTTTTGGTATAAAAATCAGAATTAA
>JAITQP010000142.1 GCA_031288885.1 Prevotellaceae bacterium
TGTGTGTGTGTGTGTGTGTGTGTGTGTGTGTGTGTGTGTGTGTGTGTGTGTGTGTGTGTGTGTGTGTGTGTGTGTGTGTGTGTGTGTGTGTGTGTGTGTGTGTGTGTGTGTGTGTAAAAGGAGTTGACACATGCAAATTTTTTGCTGCCAAATTCAAAAGAATATGTTGTAATCCTTGCATCTTTTTAGGGGGAGAATTTTAGAGAATAGATTGTGCAAATGTATAAAAAATTCTCCCCCTACTACGTTAATACTATTGTTAAATATTCTATAATATGCTATTATTCCTCCGCCAAAAACGGATAGGCGAAGTGGGTAGGGGGCACAAACGTTTCCTTGATGCAGCGGGGGTTTGTCCAGCGTACCAAGTTGAGGGGGCCTCCGGCCTTGTCGTTGGTGCCCGACGCTCGGGAGCCGCCAAACGGTTGCTGGGCAATTACCGCTCCGGTGGGCTTGTCGTTGACGTAAAAGTTGCCCGCCGCGTAGCGAAGCTTGTCTAAGGCTGCCTGTATGGCGTAGCGGTCTCGCGCAAAAATGGAGCCGGTGAGCCCGTAGGGCGACGTGCGGTCGCAAAGCGCTAACGTTTCCTCGTACCGCTCGTCGTCGTACAGGTAAATGGTGATGACCGGCCCAAAGATTTCCTCCGTCATGGTTTTGAGCTGCGGGTTGGTGGTCAGGATTACCGTTGGCGCTATGAAGTAGCCGGTTGACTTGTCCCCATTTCCGCCAAACACCACCTCCGCATCGGGGGCTTGCTTGGCAAAATTGATGTAGCTCATGATGTTGTCAAAGGCGGCCTCGTCGATTACCGCGTTAACAAAGCTTGTAAAGTCGCGGGGGTCGCCCATTTTCACTTCGTTCAGCATGTCTCCAACTTCCTCCCTCAGCGCTTTCCAAAGCGACTTGGGGATGTAGGCGCGCGAGGCCGCCGAGCATTTTTGCCCCTGATACTCGAACGCGCCGCGCACAATTGCCGTTGCCACCTCGGTAACCGGCGACGAGGGGTGGACAAAGATGAAGTTTTTGCCGCCGGTCTCGCCCACAATCTTTGGGTACGACCTGTACAGCTCCAGCTTGTCCGCCATTTGCCGCCACAGGGTGTTAAAGGTTGCGGTGGAGCCGGTAAAGTGAAATCCTGCCAAGTGCGGGCTTGCCGTCACTACTTTTCCGATAACGCTGCCTTGCCCCGGAACAAAATTCACCACCCCATCGGGCAAACCCGCCTCCTGAAATACTTTCATCAGCAGGTAGTTGGAGTAAATGGCGGTGGTTGAGGGTTTCCATACCGCCACATTTCCCATCATGGCAGGCCCCATGTTCAGGTTGGAGGCAATGGAGGTAAAGTTAAACGGGCTTAGCGAAAACACAAATCCCTCCAGCGCCCTGTACTCCAGCCGGTTCAGTATGCCCTTGTCCGAGTAGGGCTGGTCGGCGTAGAGCTGACCGGCGTAAAAGGCGCTGTACCTCAAAAAGTCAATCAGCTCGCACGGCGCGTCAATTTCCGCCTGAAACGGGTTTTTGCTTTGCCCCAGCATCACCGACGCGTTCAGCAAGTAGCGGTACTTGGTAGCAAACAGCTCCGCTGCGCGCAGCATCACCGACGCCCGCTCAACCCACGGCAGCTCCGACCAGCCTTTGTGGGCTTTCACTGCCGCGTCTATCGCCAGCTGTACCTCCTTTTCGCCGGCCTTGTGGTAGGTGGCCAGCACGTGCTGGTGGTCGTGCGGCATGACAACCTTGCCCGTATTCCCCGTTCTAACTTCTTTCCCGCCAATAACCAGCGGGATGTCCCATTCCTCGGAGCACAGCTGCGCCAGCGTTTTTTTCAGCGCCTCTTTTTCGGGAGCTCCCGGAGCGTATGATTTTACCGGCTCGTTGCCCGGATTTGAAAATCTATAAATCGAATTATCCATGTATAAGAGTTAAGAGTTAAGAACTAAAAACTAAGCGCTAATTGGTGATGTTGTTCCAGTCGGGTGGTTGTAGGCCTAAGAGGTGCTTTACGAAAAAATCGAAGCGTTTTCGGTCGCCGTACTCGCCACCCAGCGTGTGGTTCATGCCGGGCACAACAACCAGCTCAAACTCCTTTTTCGCTTTGATGAGGGCGTTCACCACCTGCATGGTTGAAGCCGGGTCTACGTTGTCGTCCATTTCGCCCACCATCAGCATCAGGGGGCGCGTGAGCAGGTGCGCGTTCTCCACGTTGCTACAGGCAATGTAGCTGCTGTCCACCGGGTAGCCCATCCACTGCTCGTTCCACCAGATTTTGTCCATCCGGTTGTCGTGGCAACCGCAGGCGGCGTAGGCGGCCTTGTAAAATTCGGGGTGAAACAGCACCGCGCCCATCGCCTCCTGCCCGCCCGCCGAGCCGCCAAAAATGCCGACGCGGTCAACGTCCATGAACGGAAATTTTTCTGCCGCCGCCTTTATCCACGCTATCCGGTCGGGAAACCCTGCATCCTTCAGGTTTTTGTAGCACACGTTTTCAAAGGCTTTGCTGCGGAACGACGTCCCCATGCCGTCGCTCTGAACAACGATGAAGCCCAGCTCGGCAATGACCTGATGATTCCAGTGCAGCGCGCGGAACGATTTGGGCGTGTAGGCGCTTCCCGGGCCTGCGTAAACGTACTCCAGCACCGGATATTTTTTGCCGGGGTCAAAGGTGCTTGGTCGGAACAGCACGCCCCAAATATCGGTCTGGCCGTCCCGCCCCTTGGCCACAAAGGGTTCCGGAGCAATCCAACCCACGCTCCTGAGCTTCGTCAGGTCGCACTTTTCCAGCTCCATCAGCGGCTTGCCGTCTTTGGCGCTGCGGAGCGCCGTTTGCGGCGCCTCGTCCACCTTTGACCATGTATCGACCAAGTACTGCGCATCCTTTGAGAACCACGCCGTGTGCGTGCCCTCGTCAGGCGTGAGGCAGGTCAGCCCGGAGCCGTCCATCCCAACGCGGTAGTAGCGCACAAAGTAGGGGTCTTCCCCTTTGCTCATGCCGTTTGCCGAAAAATATACGGTGCGCTGCTGCTCGTCGACGTGGACAACCTCGCGCACATACCATTCGCCCTGCGTAATCTGCTGCTTTACTTTGCCCGAGCGGCGGTCGATAAGGTAGAGGTGATTCCAATTGTCGCGCTCGCTCATCCAAATAGTTTCGCCTCCGTTCTTGAGGTTGCGCTTGTAGTAGCGGCGGTAGTTTACGAACGTCGGGCTTGTTTCCTCTATGACGGTGGATACCGCGCCCGTTTCCGCCGACAGCTCCAGCACCCTGTACACCTTGTGCCCGCGCTGGTTGTAGTCGAACATCAGGTTTTGGCTTTCGTTGTCCCACTCCAAGCCTTGCAGCTCAAATTGGGAGGCAAACAGCGCGGTTGATGGGGAGATTATTTTCCCGCTCTCCACATGGAAAATGTGCGGGACTTTGAAGGGCAAGGCGTCCCCCGGCTTGGCGTACTCCCGCTTGTGGAGCTTGGGCTGAAGCTGGTCTTTAGGCGATGATTCAACAAAGTAGAAGTATCGCTTTTCTGCCGGGCGGATTTTTAAGGCCGCCACCTTGCGCGAGTCGGGCGACCACAGGATGTAGGCCGAGTAGTATTCGCCCGGCGAGCCGTCGAGGCTCAGGGGTTTTTCCCTGCCGGAGGCTACTTCTTTCACGTAAACGTTGCTGTTTTTAATGAACGCTTTGTACTTCCCGTCCGGCGAGGCAACGCTGTCACCCACCCGCTGGTCGTCCTTTTCGGCCCAGTGGCGACGCGGAAAGCTTGCAAGCTTTTTTTGCTCCGCCAATATCCGCTGCTTCATGGTGTCCGGCATGAGGGTACGCTTTCTCTTTTCGGCGTCCACCACAACGTACTCCTCCTCCCCTGCGGCAGAAGTCCTGACGTACCAGAGCTTGTGCGAGTTGCCCACCCAGCGGGGATTTATATCCGCGTTAGGCACGGCATTTTTATACTTTTCCGGCAGCAACAGCGCCTGCTTGTAGTCTTCGACCGTGCCCTGCGCAAAGAGCTGGGTTGCCGCCGTTGCGATGCACAAAGCGGCAATCGCCTTAAGAGATTTACGTGTATTCATAGCTTCATCGGGTTTTGGGTTTTTTATTCAACGCTCCATTCAAATATTCCGGCGGCGTTTTGCTCCGGCAGCACCACCTCCAGCTTCACGGCGGTGGTGGCTACCGGCTCAAATTTGACGCGGTTGTTTTCGCCCTTTACGGTTGGGTAGTCGCCCGTGCTCTGCACGGGTTGCCAGCTGCCGTCCGCAGCTCGGTAGTAGAGCTTCCAGCTTTTCGGGACGCGGCATCCTCCCCACGGGGCGTCGTCGAACCAGAAGACGGCGGCGGCGGATATTTCCTGCGGCGACGCAAATTCGTAGGCAATCCACTCGGTGGAGCCCTCCTTTGGCCACCAGTGGTAGTAGGGTGCTGCCTCGCGGCCGCGCTCGTCGCCGGGTATCAGCCCGTCGTTGATGGCGGAGATGGAGCGGGTTTCGTGCGACGTGGTTATTTTGGCGTGGGTTGTTTTGGTGGGCGGCATTACCGGGCGTGTGGCCAACAGCTCCTGCGGCAGCCACACGGACATCTCGCCGCTACCACGATGCGCCCACGCGTAGTAGGGAATTAGCGTGAGCAAAACGTCTTTGGTTTGCAGGCGTCCGGCGGGGTCGTAGTTCAGGAGCTGGGCGCTTGTTTTCAGCCGGTTGATACCGTGCAGCAAGTCGGCATTTTCTTCTACCGTAAGCTCCGGCTTTCTGCCCATAAGCACGCTCAGCACGCTGAAGTCGTTATCAGCCCACTCGGCGCAGTACACAATGGGGCCGCGCTCAACGGCAACTTTTCCCCTGTCGGCCTCCACCTTGCCGTTGGCGCGCACGGTGCGCGGCGCCATGTCGAAGTGCACCTCCACCACGTCGCCCTTTTTCCAGCTGCGCGTAACGTCAAAGTAGCCCTTGTTGAGCGCGCTTTCGACGGGCTGACCGTTTACTTTTACCTGATAGCTCAGGGTTTTATCGTCCGAAAATTTGTACAAATCGCTGGGCGTAACCCTGCCGCGCACCCACCCCGGGATGCGGAGCTTCAGGGTAAAGGTCTGCTTCCCTTTCGGGTCAACCGCTATGCGCACGTCGCCGTCCCACGGGTAGGCGGTGGATTGCGTCAGGGTAAGCTTTTTTCCGCTCACCTCAAACTCCGACGTGTTGCTCATAAATAGGTTGACGTATACCTCACTCTCCTTTACGGCGTACACGTATCCGGGCAGGGAGGGGATAAAGCGGCACACGTTTGACGGGCAGCAGGCGCAGCCGAACCACGCCTGCCGCTGGTGCTGCCCGATGGACTCCAGCGGGTTGGGGTAGAAAAAGCCGTCGCCCGTCAGCGAAACGCCGGAAATAAGCCCGTTGTACAGCGTTCGCTCCAGCACGTCGTAGTACTTTGCGTCGCCGTGCAGGAGAAACAGGCGGTAGTTCCAGTAAACGTTGCCAATGGCCGCGCAGGTTTCGCAGTAGGCCGACATGTTGGGCAGCTCGTAATTTTTGCCAAAGGCCTCGCCGTGGCTTGTTGCCCCGATACCTCCCGTGATGTACAGCTTCTTTGCCACCACGTTCTCCCAAATTTTATCAATAGCGTGGATGTAGCCCGTGTCGCCCGTCAGGGCAGCCACGTCCGCCATGCCCGAGTACATGTAGGCCGCCCGAACGGCGTGCCCCACCGCTTCGTCCTGCTCCAAAACGGGCTTGTGCGCTTGGCTGTACTCGTCCTTGCGCTCCGTGTAGCCGCGCTTGTCGAGAAAAAACTTTGCAAGGTCGAGGTACTTCTTCTCCCCCGTCACCACGTACAGCTTAGCCAGCGCCATTTCTGCAATTTGATGTCCGGGCACTTTCACCAGCTTTCCCGGGGCGTCGCCTATTTCGCGCTCCACGCAGTCGGCGTATTTGATGGCAATGTCCAGAAACGTTCTTTTTCCGGTAGCCTGATAGTGCGCCACCGCGCCTTCAATCAGGTGCCCGAGGTTGTAAAATTCGTGGCTGAGCTCCTCCACCTTTTCCCAGCGCTTGCTGCCCGCCCACTCGTGCGGATGGTCGGGGTTCATGGTGCGCGCCGTGTAGAGGTATCCGTCGGGCTCCTGCGCGGCGGCCACCAGCGCCAGCACGCTGTCGATGTACTTCTCCAGCTTGGCGTCTGGGAAAGTTTGCAGGGAGTAGCTGGCGCCCTCTATCGTTTTGTAGATATCCGTATCGTCAAAGGAGTATCCCTCCACCTTGTAGTCCGCGTGGGGGTGCGCCGCCCTTACAAAGTTGTCGCAGCGTCCGGTTTCCTCGCACTTGCCAAACGCCAGCGGAATGGTCACCTCGCGGCTGGCCTTCAGGCGTTGCCCCCAAAAGCGGTCGGTTACCTTCACGGCGGTGAAAGGCACCGGAGAAATAGGATACGCCTGCGCCTGCGGGCGCTTGGGTTGCGCGCTCACAGACAGGGAGGCGGCAAGTAGGAGTGTTGAGGTGAGAAGTCGGGTTGTCATGGAAAGATAATTTAAGGGTTTAAGAATAATGTTTTGCACGGCAAATATAAACATTATTCAATTATAATGTTGAATACAAACGTAGCTTTCACCGTTTTTCCGGTTTCATACTCGTAAACCAGCGCCTGCCGAAAGGTGAACTTATCCCCCGCGGCGCATCTGCCCGGATACTGCCCGATGAAGAATGACAGCTGGGCGGGCGTAAATTCGGAAAAGATGCGGCTTGTAGCGTCGCTCCACCCGCACACGGCTCCATCGGACGTAAAATAGTGCCCGTAAATGTTCTTATAGCTGTCGCTCGAAGCCGTGTAGCTGCCGTTGAGGTTGCCGTTGTTTTCGAGGGCGTACAGCTTTATCGGCTTGCCGCTTTGCGCTATTTGGCCAATAATTTCGTCGGGCTGCAAAACAAATGCACGGGACAGCTTGGCGAGCGCCACCTGATCTAACTTTACCGTCGCGCCCGTATAGGCCGTTTGGTCGGCCGGAAACGCTACGTTATAAACAAGCGTGGTATCCATTGGCGTTTCCGTTCCGTCAAAAGAGGTTGTTCCGTACAGGTTGGTATTCTTAAATTCTACGGAATACGGGAGCTGCACATCGTTTGAGCGGTTGTCGTCCCAAGCGTGAGGAGCATACGTAGGAGACGCTCCGCTGACAACAAACCATAATCGCGCGCAACTTTCCGGTATCACGAATGTTGCCGTGCCGCTCAACGAGCTGTGCATATCGCCGTAAACCCGGCTGCCGTTGCTCCTCAACGCCACAAAACCGTAACGGAAACCGAGCATTGAGTTGTTGACCCGATAGCCTGCCGCGTTGGGCATGGCGGCAAAATCCGCAGCGACGGTTGCGCCTGCGTTCGGTACATTCAGCGGAATTACGTTGTAGCCCGTAGGCTCCACGCAGAACGAAGTGTCGGGGCGGTACTTCGCGCCGCCCAGCGATACCATTTTGCAGGAGTGCGCACCAATGTAGCTTTGTCCCAGCTCGCGAAGGTCGTCTATATCCCAAGTTACCAAGCGGGAGGCTTGCTCATAAATTTCGTCGTTGAATTGCTCTACCGATACGTTGGTGATGCGCATGTACGCCTGCATCGGGTCTTCGGGCTGCTGCGCCCCGCGCCACAGCCGACCAATAAAGTCAACGCCGTGCTTGCTCGTCCAGTAGTGGTGGATAAAGTAGGAGGCGTAGCGGTATTCTTCGCTGCATATGTGGCGGAAGTAGCTGCCGGTATAGACGCCAAAGTGCGATGAGACAAACCGCTCGGCAGGGTAGCTTTGGTATGCCTGCCACTGGGCAGTCTGCTCCCAGAACGTGTTGCCGCCGTTGCCGCCGTAACCGTACCGAAAGCCTGCGCCGCCTTTCAGGTCGCAGTGAACCTGATACTGGAAGCTGTGCCCTATTTCGTGCGCAATGGTGGCGCCAGCGGGCTGGCACGTGCTCGGGTTTACCCACAGCGCGCCAATCTGGTCGTCATAGCCGGAGCCTGTCGCCAGCCATTCGGTCTGGTAGTGCAGGAAAATCATCATCTTGTATTTGTCCAAGTTGGACTTTCCGACGCCCGTTTCGGCAAACTTCAGCGTATTGATGTTCAGGTCGTAGAATGCCTCCGCTTTTGCCAGCAGGTCGTCCACATCCACCCGTAGCGCCTGCGGAGCTGTAGAAGCGTTGGGGTCGCTCCCAAAGCCGGTCTCCCAGAACACAATGAAATGCTCGGATTGGCGACTTCGGGCGTAGCACCACCGGCTTGAGCTCCGGTACCAATCCATCGCGGCAAACTCCCTCGGCTTGTAAATCCTTGAGGTATCCTCCTCCGAGGGGATAAACGTCGTATCTTCGGGCGTATCCGTATTCGCCAGCGTATTTTCCGGGTTGGTCGGCTCGGTTTTCGGCGTAAAGCTATCGTCTTTGCAAGCTGCTGGCAGGAGCGCTAAAAGCAACACCGCAAGCGCTAACCATTTCATTTTTATCATAATTTAACAAGTGTAAACAAAAAGACCTTGACGGAGATTTCCAAACTCCGTCAAGGTCTTTGATAAAAACATTACTGGTCGACCAAATCCACCGTAAACGTCAGGTTTACCTGACCGCCATTCAGCTTGGCGACTTGCCGGAAGGTTACGCTACCAGCTGCGCAATCCGGATAGTTGCCTATTTTGAGCAGCACCTTTTCGTTCGCAACGCCCACTTCTGCAAACAGCATGGCGGTGTTTCCCCAGCTGGTAACGTTTCCGGCGGCGTCGAACCAGTGCCCGGGGAAGTTGGCCGTGCTTTGTTGTTGCTCGCTTGCGTTGTTGAGGGCGTAAAATTCCAGCGTTTCGTCCACTATGGCGGCGGCAATTTCGCTCGGCGTTTTTTGGAACGCGGCGGCTATGACGGAGGTTATGTCAAACGCCGTGGTGACGTAGCTGCCGTTTTTCAATACTTTTACGCCTGCCGTATAGCCGGCCTCGTAGGGCGTTACATCACCCTCAACCAGCACGACGTTGAACGTGAAGTTGATTTTGCCGCCGTTCAGCTCGGCTGTTTGCCGCACGGTTATGGTTCCGGGTGTAGTGTAGGCCGGTTGGCTGATTAACATAAACTCTATCTTTTCGGAGCTCGGCTTCATTTGAAGGTAGATTTCTCCGTCCGCGTAGTTGGTAGCTATCGTACTGCCGCCCTCCTTAAACCAATGTCCCGGGTAATCGCTTCCACTGGCGGTGCTTGTTTGCGTCTTATCGTTATTGGCATAGAACTCCATCTCATGGCTTGCTATGGCAGCGTTTATCTCGGCGGTTGTCATTTTGAACGCCTCGCGCAGCAAGCCGGTGACGTCAAAGTACTGCGGTACATTCCAGCTGTCATCAAGACTATGCACGAGAGTTTGGGTCAGGGAGAGCGTGTAGGGTTCGCCCGCAGGGGGTTCGTCCACCACGGGTGTTACGCTCAGTTCCACCGCTACGCGGTAGCTGGCGGCGTTGGCAAACATGACGACGAGCGTGTAGGTCTCTCCAACGGTCACCTGCCCGCCCTTTTGCCCCACGGTAAGCTGGAGCGTTGCGGGGTCGAGGTCAACAAAGAGGGCGGCGTTTGCGTCGGAGTAGGCGCATACGTCGCCGTCCGTGTTGTACCAGTAGCCCATGCCGGCCGTGTAGCTGCCGGTGTAGTCAATACCGGTGGAAGCGTTCACGCCGAAAAATTTGACCTCGTTACCCACCTGCGTATTCCACCTCAGGCTGCCCAGCGCAGCGGAGAGCGCATCGGTGCTGGCGTAGCCGAGCTTACCGGCAAGGTCGCTACTTAACGAAATGGCTGTCGAAGCATCGCCCCCGATGTCCGTAGAAACAAGCGCCACATCCTGAGCAATCGTTTCATCCGCCACGTAGGCGTTCGAGTTTTCCTCCTCCGGCTCTACTATGCTGACGTTGTAAATAATGGCAAGCCGGTAGTCTTCTTTTTTCAGGAGGAGGATGAGCCGGTAGGTACTGCCCGCCTTTACTACCCCCGTGCGCATGCCGATGTAAAATTCCAGCTCGGCTATGTTATACATGGCATATAGCGAGTAAAACTGGTCGGCATCTTCGGTTGGCCAGTCCCATCCTGCTCCCGGCTCTCCGGAAGGGGTAAATAGGAAGCCTTCCTGCACGCCCGCTTCGTCAATCTGATGGTCGGAGGCATCCGCGCCGGTGGCGGGGTTAACGGCAAGCAGGCGGACTTCGCCGTCGAAAGCGCCGAAGCCTGCTACAAGAGCGTCCTGACCGGCGTAGCCCAACTTTTCGCAGATAACCTCCACGTTAAGGGGCACGGTAACCGAATTCCATTGGCCGTACACCAGCTCTACGTCTTCTTCAAGAATAAAATCGGCCTTAACGCCCGCTTTTGCGGCTTCTATGGAGTCGCGGTAGCGCTGTTCTTCTTCCGTATATACGTGCTTCTCGCTGGCCAGCTCGTCAACTTGGCAGGCCGTGAAAAAGGTTGCTACAAGGCATGCCGACAGCATGCACATGGCTAATATTATGTGTTTCATAGTCGTAATTTTTTATTGTAAATAACCGGGGTTCTGTTTGATTTTGATGTTCGATTCAACAAAGCTTTGCCAAATCGGGTAGATGTTTTTGTGTATGTCGGTTTCGTCGGTTTCTGCGTCCTTGCAAAACCATGACTTACCGTTGAAAACGTTCATATCTTTGCCGGTCAGGCGGAATCGGACTAAGTCCTGACGGCGGTGGTGTTCGCCTACAAATTCCCACGCCAAGTCGTCCAGCAAGCCGCCCAGCTCAATGTTATCGCCGCCCTCCTTTGTTTCTATAAACTTTTCGGGGTCGTAAACCAGCGCGCCTTTGCTTGTCCATTCGCGATGTCCGTACTGGTACACGCTGGCGCCCTCCAAGTCGGCTGCCGTGCGGGTTGCCTTTGCGGGTGTTTTCTTAAACGAGCGCTGGCGTACCTCCGTCACGAGCTGGGCGGCTGTTGCCTTGTCGCGCCCCAGACGGAGCAGGCACTCCGCCTTGATGAACATGGCGTCCGCAAGGCGGAAGAAGCAAATGTCGTCGCCGTAGGTGCCGTATTCGTCGGCGCAGATTTCGTACTTTACGAAGCGATAGCCCTCGAGCATGTAAGCGCCCGGGTTATCAATGGAGTGTACCTCCTTGGTGTATATGAGCTTCACTTTCCCCAACCCATTCCCCTTACCGTCGGCGTCGGCGTCGCCGTCGGCCATCAGTATTTTGCCGGTCTGGTACTCGTACTGCTGCCCGTGCGCCCATGAGTCGTTAAAGCGCTGGTCTTTTTCGTCGTAGGTATCCATAAACTGCGGAATGCCGCAGCTGCCGTTCCACGCGGTGCCCGTAGCCCCAAACGCCTTTTTGCCTTCGGCAATGAGGCATTTATTCACCAAGTAGTTGCCGCTTGCATATTTGCCGTCCATGGGCACGCCAAAAATAACCTCCGGGCTCTTCGACAGGTCATTTTTAAAGCAATTCTTGTACTCGGGCTCCAGCGAATACTTGCCCGCGCCAAGAATGACCTCCACCTCCGCCAGCGCCTTTTCGTACCATTCGTTGCTTGAGAAATCGTTGAACCATGCGTTGTGGTTGAGGTACATCTTGGCAAGGATCATTCTGGCAACGTACTCGTTGGGGTATCCGTAGGGCTTATCTGTGCCCAAGTCGGGTATGGCTGCGCGCAGCTCGTTAACGATGAAGTTAAACGTAGCCTGCGGAGGCGCCTGCTCGGGCAGGTAGCCTTTCGGGTGGTTTTGGGTGGTATCCAGCGGAATGTTGCGGAACAAGTCGAACAGCAGGTAGTAGAACAGGGCGCGCATGGTGCGCAGCTCGGCGGCCTTTGCCTTGTTTTCCTGCACGGCCGGTATGTCGAGGCATTTGTTAGCGTACAGTATTCCGGCGTATCCGGCGTCCCAAACCGTCCACAGGTGCGAAATGGACGATCCGTTGAACTCATGCTTGTGAAGCAAAATGTAGTAGTCGCCCCAGCCGATACCAATTCGCGCGGGCGTCATTATCAGGTCGGACGATTCTTCCATAAGGTCAAAGTAGCCGTTCCAGTTCCAGTAGATACCCCGCAGCGATTGGTAAACTTTCCCCGACATGTTGTCAATATCTTGGTCGGTAAATTCAATGTTGTCCTCCGTAATAACATCATACGGCGTTTCGGTCAAATCGGTACAAGCAAAAGCTCCGGCTAACAGAACGCTTGCAGCCAACGTTGCTATTTTGTTTTGGATGGTTTTCATAAACGTTTTATTTAGAAATTAATGTTTAAACCTAAAGTGAATGACCTGATGGTCGGGTATTTGTCGCGCGGGTCGCGCCCTGCGTTCCAGATGGTGTTGTTGAGCTCCGGGTCTAACCCCGAATATCCGGTGATGCAGAACAGGTTTTGCCCCGCTGCATATACGCGGACGGATTGCAGATATTTGTTTGCAGGCAGCGCGTAGGTGTAGCCTAAGGTAACGTTATCGAACTTGAGGTAATCGCCATCCTCGAGGTAGTAGCTGACAAACGCCTGCTGCTGGTTGCTGGCCAGCGGCGCTACGCCGTAAACAAGGTCGGCCGCCGATTTGAGCTTGTTGTACTGAATGGAGTTGTTTTCGTAGAACATGCGCTGCTCGTTCAAAATTTTAAACCCGAACTGCCCGCTCGTCTGAATATTCAAATCGAAGTCTTTGTAGCGGAACGTATGATTCCATCCGGCAATGAAGTTCGGAATGCCGTTGCCTAAGTACTGCCGATAGTAGTCATCGTTCAGCGCCGTTGTGTACTCAATAGCGTCGCCGGTCTTAGGGTCTTCGATTAGCCAGTGCCCGTCTTTCGTAACGCCAACTGACTTTAGCCCCCAAAAGTTACCGATGCCTTTTCCTACCTCCACCCGCTGGGTGGGCACGGTGACGGGTTCGCCCGCGTCTCCGGTGTTCCACCAGCCCTCCCGCTGGTACATATCGTTGGAGATGCTCAGCAGCTTATTTGCGTTGTACGAAAAGGTCAACGTTGTGCTCCATTCAAAATCTTTCATTTTTACGGGGCTTCCGCCAAGCATTACCTCTACCCCCCTGTTTTGCATGGAGCCGACGTTTGCCAGCGTGCTGCCGTAGAGGTTAGGCGGCACGGGCACATCATACCAGTAGAGCAGGTCGTTTGTTTCCCTGTTGTAGAGGTCTATGCTGCCTATCAGGCGGCCGTTGAGCAAACCGAAATCAATACCCACGTTAAATTCGCTCGTTGTTTCCCACTTCAGGTCGGGGTTGGGGTTTTGGGTAACAGCAAGCCCCGTAGTCCAGCTGCCGGAGTTATTCAGGTAGTAGCCCCCGGAGTAGGTGTAGGTGGTGAGGGAGGCGTAGTTGGAGCCTGCAATCTGTCCGGTAACGCCGTAGCCGGCGCGGAGCTTCAGGTTGCTGATAACGGCAACAGGCTTCATAAACTCCTCGTTGCTGATAGTCCAGCCTACGGAAACCGAGGGGAACGTTCCCCACTTGTTGTTTTCCCCAAATCTGGAAGAGCCTTCGCGTCGAATGCTTGCCAGAACGTTGTAGCGGTTTCCAAATCCGTAGCTCACGCGACCAAAAAATCCAGCAAGCGTATTATCATTCTTGTAGCTACCCATTCCGGCTTTCCCTTCCTTCAGGTAGTCGCCCACGCCCAAGTTGTTGTACAGGTAAACGTCGGTTGGGAAGCTCTGGTTCCACGCGTTAAAGCCGCTGTACACGTTGTAGCTGTAGCTGTAGCCCGCAAGCGCCGAAAAGCGGTGTTCGTCGGCGCTGTAGTCGTAACGTGAAGTTAGCTCAAGGTGGTCTTCCCTTGAATTGTTAAAGCTTTTTGACGCTCCGTTTTTGTGCCCGCTGGTGAGGGAGGCATAGTACTGCTCGGTTTCGTAGTTGCTCCCCACTCCGTTGTAGGTGTTGCGCGAGACCATAAGGTTCGTTTGCCATCCTTTTAGAGGCTCCAGCGTAACATTCCCGTTCATGCGCGTCCACTCGTACTCGCTGCTGCCGATGCGCTCGTTGAGCATGGATACGGGGTTGTAGTACAGGTAGCGGCTAAACTCCTCGTAGTACGTTCCATCTTCGTTGTAGATAGGCGACGTGGGGTTGTGAATCAGCGCCTGACGGTAAATGTTGGTCTGGTCGCCGTTGGTGGAGTTGCTGTTGGTGTTGGTGTGGAGACCTTTCAGGATGTTCATGTTGACTTTTAGCATGTCGTTGAGCAGGTATTGCGTCAGGTTGAGCTGGAGGCGCAGCTCTTTCTTATCCGTTTGTTTGATGGTACCCTCCTCATAAAGGTAGTGCACGTTGGCCGAGTAAGCGAGCGACTTTACGCCGCCGTCAATGCTTAGCGAGTGGTTCTGCGCAGACCCTTTTTGCGTAACAGCTTTCAGCCAGTCCGTATCCCAGCCGTCGTCGCCAAACGCCGTTTTTCCGGTGCGGATATCGCTGGGCCCCATAAATTCGGCCTTTTTCAGAAAATCGGAAGTCGAAGCGTATGCGCTGTAAACCGCGCGCAGCGGCTGCTCCCGTTTGCCGCTCTTGGTTGTTATGATAATCACGCCGTTTGCTCCGCGCGTGCCGTAAATCGCCGCTGCCGAAGCATCTTTTAGCACATCTATGGTTTCGATATTTTCCGGAGCCACCGCCGTAAGGTCGCCGGGTATTCCGTCCACAAGCACCAGCGGGGTAAAGTCGCCGTTTAGCGTGGAGATACCGCGAAGCTTAATGGAGGATGATGCATTCGGGTCGCCCGAGCTCTTGGTGATGGACAGCCCCGCAACCTTTCCCTTTATCAGCTCGGCGGCGTCTCCAATCTTCCCGATGCTGAAATCCTCAGACTTTACGCTGACAATGGCGCTGGTTACGTCGCCCTTTCGCTGCGTACCGTAGCCTATTACCACCATCTCATCCAGCTGCAGGGCGTCTTCCTCCAGCGTAATCAAGAACTCCCGCTGTCCGCCTACCGGTATTTCTCTGGTTTTGTAACCCAGAAACGAGACGACCAAAACGGAGTTTGTCCCTTTGACGGTTAGCTTAAAGCTACCGGAGGCATCCGTACTCGTTCCGCTTGTACTTCCTTTTTCAAGGACTGTTCCCGCGACAATAGGATCGCCGCTCGCGTCTTTTACAGCTCCGGAAACTGTTATGGACAGCCCGGCTTCCGTGTTCTCCTGCGCTACGGCATTGGTAAGCGTACAGCTTACCAGCGCAGCCAACATCATTGCTGCAACGCTCCGGATACTTTTCCGGCAGCGTGCATAAGGTTTGCTTAGTAGATTCATGATTTACATCGTTTTTTTGTTTGCTGATGGGTTAATAAATTTTGTTGCATATGGGAATATCTGATTCGGGGAAGTACTGCACCAGAAGCGCATACATCTCCGGATCATACTCTTTGAGCTTTTCGCGCCGGTTTATGCTGTTGTGCACGCCGTTCGGCTCTTCGGAGTGGCGGTTGCAGCTGAAGAATGACTGCACCGTTTCGGCAAAGTACTCCTCCTTGTTGGAGATGGCGTAGGTGCTTTCCCACAGCCCTTTTTCTCTGGCGCTGTTCAGCAGGGCTGTCAACCGATCGTCAAAGTCGGGCTCTACGCCGGCAATTCCCACCATGTGGATGATATGCGAGAACTCGTGTATCAGGATATTTTCGCCTTCGTAGCGGTCGCCCGTCAGGCAAATGAGGTTTTCCTCCCCGCAGCTGGCGCTGACCCTGTCCTCGGGCGCGCCGCCAAAGCCGCGCGTGCGCTTGTTCCAGTAGGCAATATCCTCCTCCGTTGTTCTGAGGTGGTGGTATTCGGGCAGGTCGAGCGTTTGCTCCTTTTCGCCAATGATCATTACCTTGCAGCCCTCCCTGCGCATGTAGTCCGCCACGTCGGGGCGCTTGGCGAGCATCCTTGGGATGATTTCGCAGGCGGCGAGCAGGGCTTCGTCCCTCACGTGCTGGGACGAAATCACCGGAAAGCCGTCGGCGTCGGCGTACTTCTTGTAGAACGAGGTGTCGATGCGCGAGTACAGCGCTTCGGGTATGGGGGTAACTTTTTTCCCCGGCTTTCTTTCTCCGCACCCGATGCACCCGATGACAACCGGAATGAGGAGCATTTTTGGTAGATACGCTACTGTTTTCATAAGAACAAAAAATTTGGTGAATGTATTTAGGACTAAAAAACTTTCCACTCAATCACGCCTCCGGAGTAGCCTCTTTGCGCCGCCTCCGGTGGCTTCCGCCCGCTTTCGCGCTGCTCGCCACCGCTTTCCTCCGCCCGCCGAAGCTGCACTACCAGCTTGAACTCGGTGGTGGTGACCGGGTCAAATGTCACCCGGTTGTACGTATTCTCCTCCACGCCGTAGGGCGAAGGGTTGCGCACCTCCTCCCAGCGGCTACCCTTTTTGTACAGCAGCTTCCACGCTTCGGGCGCCTTGTATACCACATCGTAGTGCTCAAAAGCCAGCCAGTACACCTCTACTCCGGCAACGGTTTCCGGCTTGGCAAACTTGTAGCCTGCGGACTCCTCCGTGCCCACCTTGAGCCACCAGTAGTGGTAGGGCGTGTTGATGTCCGCCGACGACGTTGGCTCGAGCTGGTCGTTGTAGCCCCAACCGCCCACCGGCTGTGCAGCCGAGGCGATGGTTGGCGACGGCTTTACTATGGCGCCTTGGGCCGTTTCCGGCGTCCACACCAGCATTTGCCCTCTCCCGCGGTTGTTCCACGTGCTGTAGGGGATGGCTTTAAACGTAAACGGCTTTTCGACGTAGCGTCCGGTAGCCTCATCTTTTTCCACCGTAAAGGCGTTGCCCGAGAGCGCAACAACCCCGTTGAGCGTATTTTCTTCGTAGCGCGCGGTGATTTTTGCGCTGCGCGGAATAACAATGTCAAGCAGGTAGCCTTTCGGCTGGTCGATGCTCTCCAGCGCGTAAACGATGGGGCCCCGCTCCATTGCCAGCAAACCTTTGTCGTAGGTCACCTCCGGGCAGGCCTCTACCCTCCGCACCGGCATGTCGAGGGTCAGCGATACGCTATCTCCTTTTTCCCACCTGCGCTCAATAACGGCGTACCCGTCTCGCATTTTCGGTTTCACCTTTTCCCCGTTTACGGCTATGGCCACCGACGGGCTGGCGGCGTCGGCGTAGCGGTAGAGGTCAGAGGGTACCGGCTGGTTTCGCGCCCAGCCCGGGATGCGGAGCATCAGCGAAAAGCGCTGCGGCGCGGACGGGTTGACCGTGAGCTTCACGCCGCCCTCCCACGGGTACTTGGTTTCTTGCAGCAGCTCCACTTCGTCCGCATGCTCCAGCCTTACCACGGCAGAGCTTTCGGCGTACAGGTTTACAAAAATCCCCTGCCGACCTGTTGCGTAAGCGTAGCCCGGAATGGAGGGCATAAAGCGCGTTATGTTTCCCGGGCAGCAGGCGCAGCCAAACCACGCCTCCCGCTCGTGAAAGCCGATTGAAGCCAGCGGGTTGTCGTAAAAAAACTTGTCGCCGCTCAGCGACGCCCCGGCAATAAGCCCGTTGTACAGCGTTCGCTCCAGCACGTCCACGTACTTGGCCTCGCCCGTAGCCAAAAACATGCGCTGGCACCAGAGCACGTTGGCTATGGAGGCGCAGGTTTCGCAGTAGCTGTTAAAGTTGTTGAGCTCGTAGTCCGGCCCAAAGCCTTCGCCCTGCGCCCGCGAGCCTATCCCTCCGGTGAGGTAAAGCTTTTTGCCGGCCATGTTGTCCCATATCCGCTCCACGGCGTTGAGCAACGTCTCATCCTGCTGCAGCACGGCGACGTCGGTCACGCCCGAGTAGAAGTAGCCGGCGCGCACGGCGTGCCCCACAATTTCGGTTTGCTCCAGCACCGGCTTGTAGTCTTGGCTGTAAATTCCGGGCTTGCGCCCGTTGGAGAGGCGTCCGGCTTCGTCAACAAAGTAGCGGGCTTGCGCCAGATACTTCTGCTCTCCCGTTACGTTGTACAGCTTCACCAGCGCCATTTCAACAACGGGATGCCCCGACGGGTACTTGATTTGCCCCTCGCCCAAGCCGAACGTTTGGCAGACCAAATCGGCGTTTTTGAGCGCCACCTCCAGCAGCGTGCGCTTGCCCGTTGCCTTGTAGTGGGCAACGGCGGCCTCGTAGAGGTGACCGCTGTTGTAGAGCTCGTGGCTGTTTATCTTTTCCCAGCGGGATTTTCCCCACCAGCCCGCAAGCCGTTCGCACCGGTTCGTCACGCAGGTGGTCAGGTAGCCGTCCGGCTCCTGCGCCGCGGCAATCAGCGCAATAACGCTGTCGAGGTAGGCGTCCAGCGCGGGGTCATACTTCGCCGACAGGGAGTAGGATGCCCCCTCAATGATTTTATACGGGTCGGTGTCGTCAAAGGAGAAATCGCCCTTGTGCTCGCCGGTGATTAGCCCGCCGGCCAGAGCAAAGTTGTCAAACCGTCCGTTTACCTCGCACTGGTGAAAAGCCGACGAAATGGATACTGCACGGTTGGTTTCGATGCGGGGCGCCCAAAAGTTGTCCGTCAGGTGGACGTCCGTAAAGGACGCCTCCCTGATTTGAGGAAAGCGCTCATGC
>JAITQP010000220.1 GCA_031288885.1 Prevotellaceae bacterium
GATTTTTTCCTCCGCTTTGACGAACTCGTAGCCTACAGCGAGCCGCAGGCTGTTTGGTTGGGTGCAACCTGTAAAATAAAGCTTCCCCACGCTTCGCGCCGCTAACCGATAGGTAAGTGCTCCGGATTACTTCGCTCCGCTTACAATGACGAAATTGCATTAGGCGTATTATTAGCATATTACAAACTTCGCCCCCCTTTTGGAGAGACCTCCCCCTTTCTCACAAGCCCTGAAAGGGCTTAATTTTCATAACCGCAGGTCGCTGACCTGCGGTTATGAAAATCCGGCTTTTCAAGCCGCACCACCCGACATATTATTAGCACTTCGTCTTTTTCCTTTTTTACCCAGATATGGGTTCGGGTCTCGCAATGACGCGAAGCGTGATATCAACATAAAAAAAACCGGTAAGGCTGTAAGCCGGGTTCTGTCGGGCCCTATCATTTATCTAGGCGCAACGTTGCCGCTGCGCTCGAGCAACCTACCCCCCAGCATCGGACGAGCAGCCCTGTAGCGCTGGTGTACATGGTCTTGCAAGCCACGGTGCGTACTGCCGACGCGTGTCGCCACGGTCGCGGTGGGCTCTTACCCCACCTTTTCACCCTTATCGCGCCGTAGCACGACGGTTGTTTTCTGTTACGCATTGCATGCTCTTGCGAACATCTACCCGTTAGGTAGCGTGGCGCTCTGCCTTGCCCGGACTTTCCTCTCTCCTGCTCATCGCAGGACAGCGATAGAGCGCCTTACCGGTCGATTTTAGCTGGAGCTATAAAAATACCATTGTTGCGCCGTAGCCGTACTCACGGAACGAAGCGTCCTGAAACGAAATTAGCGGATAGCTCTTTACCAAGCATTGCCTCAGCTCCTGCTTTAGCTTGCCGCTACCAATGCCGTGGATGAACACTATCCGGCCTTTTCGCCCCGACGTCAGCGCATTTTCGAGCGTAGCCGTAAAGCGCGACATTTGCAGCGCCAGCAGGTCTGTTGCCGAGAACTTGTGCACGTCGCTCACCAGCATTTCTGCATGTAGGTCAACCTCCTCCAGCTCAGGGTAGCTATCCGGCTTTTGCGGCGCGGGCTGCACGTCGTTTTTTTGGAGCATGGCCTCCTTAATCTTCTCCGCCGAAACGTTGCGGATTTTTTCCGCCTCCGCCGGTTTGCTCGAGAAAATACGGATAATCAGCGCTTTTTCATCAAAAAATTCATTCTCAACAAAAGCTCCCTGCCTGAAAAACTTCAGCGGGTTGAGCTCTACGTCCACTGCGTCAAGGCTTTGTGGCTTGTAGGCGATGTTTTTGTAAAGTAACGCTTCAACGCGAAAAGTTTGGAGGTCGCGCAGCCGGCTAACGCTTAACGTTCTTATCATCAATTTACTATCACCCTCCATTTGACCTTGCGCTAAAGGCTGCACGCTGCCGTCGCGCTCGTACATGCCAACGCTGTATAGCGCACGGTAAGGGCTGTCGTTCAGGAGGTAAAGGTCGGTTTTTTCGTTTGCGGGCGGCAAAAACGCCAGCATCAGCTCGTAGCTTTCGCCCTGCTCGTCGCGCTCCGCAGGGGCTTCCTCCGGCGGCTCCTCCTGCGTGGGTGCAGGGTGAGCGTCCCCTACCCGATTTTTGGGGTCAGGTTTGGCCTGCCGCGCCGGAGGAGAAGGAAAAATGCGCTGCGCCTCCGCCCTGCGCTCGCCTTTATCGCTCACCACCACTACGTTGGCTATGGGCGTGGGGATTTCAAAGCCATCCTCGTCGCCAACAATGACCATTTTACCCTCAATGCGCAGCACCACTCCTCCGCCAACATCGTTGAGAAACCGAACTTTATCACCTACTTTCATTTACCTAAAATGCTACTAAGTTCCTAATTTTACTTGTACCTTATCCACTTCCACATCTCCTTAAAGCTTGGCTTTTTGCCGTACATGAGTATCCCGACGCGGTAAATCCTGCCCGAGACCCACACTATGCCCACAAAGGTGGCGTAGAGCAGCCCCAGCGACAGGGCTACCTGCCACGCCGGCACGTCGAACGGTATGCGCGCCATCATCACCACAGGCGAGGTGAACGGGATGATGGAGAACCAGAACGAGAGGGCGCTGTCGGGGTACTGAAACGTGTTGAGCATAACGAATATGGCCAATATCAGCGGTATGGTGATGGGCATCATGAGCTGCTGCGTGTCCGACTCGGCCTCTACAGCCGAGCCCACCGCGGCAAACAGCGACGAGTAGAGCAGGTAGCCGCCAAGGAAGAACAGCACAAAGCAGGTGATAATCCACGCAAAGTTGAAGCCGGACAGGTAGCTGAGCAGGTGCAGCTCGCCACCGTTGGGCAGGTTGGGTACGGGGAGATTTCCGGCGGATAGCCCGGGCATGGCGAGGCTCTCTGCGCCGCCGGCGAGCCCGCTTAGCGAGAAAAACACCCCCAGCACGCTGACCAGCAGCAGCGTGAGCACAATCCACAGCGCAAACTGCAGCAGCCCCACCGCCGCCACGCCAAGGATTTTGCCCATCATCAGCTCAAACGGCTTGACGGACGACACAATAACCTCGACTATGCGGTTGACCTTTTCCTCAATAACGCCGCGCATAACCATGCTGCCAAACATAAATATGAACATATAAATCAGAAAAGCGAAAGCGTAGGATATGCCCATGGCAATGCCCGCGTGCGTATTTTGCTCCGCGCCGTTGTCGCCCCACTTTACGGTGTTGGTGTGCAGCTTAACCCGCACATCCTGCATGATTTGCTCCAGCTGGGGAATGTTGTACGCGTGCAGCTTGCGCTGCTCCACCTCGCGCGACAGCATGCCCGACACCTTTTGCTGCACCTCGAGGCTCACCTGCTTGGTGGAGTAAAACTTCAGCATTTGCGGCTCGCCGGCGTCGTTTAGCGCGCCAATGTGCAGCAGGGCGTAGTAGCCCAGCGCGTCGAAGTTTTGGCGCAGGTCGGCTACGTTGGCGTCCTCCTTGAGCATTACGAAGCGGAGGGTTTGGTCGGATACGAGGACGGTGTCGAACGAGCGGGCGTCGTCCACCACGGCTACCACGTTGACGTCGCTGCTCTTGAGGCTCATAACGATGATGGGCATGGTGGCTAACAGCGCCAGCAGCACCGGCGCCAAGAGCGTGAGCACAAAAAACGATTTCTTGTGCACGCGCACGGAAAATTCTCGCTTGGCGACTAAAAATATCTTGCTCATAGTTGGAATATTAGAATATTAGAATTTAGAATATTACGCTCCTTTCTTCACCGCTGCAATGAAAATATCGTGCATGCTTGGCGTGAGGCGCGCAAAGTACTCTATCTTTACTGCGCTGGCTACGCTTTGTATTAGGCGGTTAGCATCGCCCTCTCCGGCGGCTTTTACGATGGCTACCTGTAGCCCAGCCTCCTCCCGACGCTCGCTGACCGTAAAGTCCGAGGGAAGCGCCGGCGCCAGCTTTTCGCTATCCCCCACGTAGCGCAGCTCGTAGCGCAAATCGCTGTAGCTGCTGCGCACCTCTGCGAGCGTTCCGTGCAGCACGCAGCGACCTTTGTCAATGAGCGCTATGCTGTCGCACAGCTCCTCCACCGAGGCCATGTTGTGCGTTGAAAAAATGATGGTGCTACCCTTTTCGCGAAGCGCAAGGATTTCGGACTTAAGAATTTCCGTGTTGATGGGGTCAAAGCCGCTGAACGGCTCGTCGAAGATGAGCAGCTTGGGCTCGTGCAGCACCGTGACGGCAAATTGCACCTTTTGCGCCATTCCCTTTGAGAGCTCCTCCACCTTTTTATTCCACCACGGCATAATATCGAGCTTTGTAAACCAGCATCTTAGCCTTTTCCGCGCCTCAGACACCGAAAGCCCCTTCAGCTGCGCCAAGTAGAGCGCCTGCTCGCCCACCTTCATTTTTTTGTACAGCCCGCGCTCCTCCGGAAGGTAGCCGATGCTGTACACGTCGCCTGCCTGCATTTTGTTCTCATCGAAGTAGATGGCTCCGCTGTCGGGGGCGGTAATGCGGGTAATAATGCGGATAAGCGTGGTTTTTCCGGCGCCGTTGGGGCCCAAAAGCCCAAAAATGCTGCCGCGCGGCACGGCAATGCTCACCCCGTCCAGCGCGCGGTGACCCACGTATTGCTTAACAATATCTTGTGCTCGTAAAATATAGCTCATGGTATTTTTGTTTTCGTGCAAATATAGTAATTTTGCACAACATATACTTTATGATTCCACAAATTCACATAGCCGACTACAGCTACACGCTTCCCGATGAGCGCGTTGCAAAGTATCCCCTGCCGCAGCGCGACGCGTCGAAGCTGCTGGTCTTTGAGCGCGGCGCCATCAGCGAAGCCGCTTTTGCCCGCCTGCCCGACCTGCTGCCGACGGGAACGCTGCTGGTCTTTAACAACACGAAAGTCATTCGCGCCCGAATAATCTTCCGGCGCAGCACCGGCGCGGCCATAGAGGTCTTTTGCTTGGCGCCCTGCGCCCCCGATAGCTACGTGCTGTCGCTGGGGGCAAAGGAGGAGTGCAGCTGGGTGTGCACCGTGGGCAACCTCAAGCGCTGGAAGGAGGAAAACTTGCTTCTACCTTTTACGCACAACGGGCGCAGCTACACCCTGTCCGCCAAAAAGCTAAGCGTAGCGAACGGGGAAGCTACCGTGCGGTTTTCGTGGGATAATCCGCAGCTTACCTTTGCCGAGGTGCTCGAAGCTGCCGGCGTGCTGCCCATTCCGCCCTACCTGCACCGCCCAACGGAGCTCGCTGACTATGAGCGCTACCAAACCATCTACTCAAAGCACGAGGGGTCGGTAGCCGCCCCCACGGCGGGGCTGCACTTCACGCCAAGCGTGCTGAACGACCTGAAGCGCAAGGGTATCGACACGGCTGAAGTAACGCTTCACGTTGGGGCGGGAACGTTTAAGCCCGTAAAAACAAGCGCGATACAAGACCACGAAATGCACACCGAGCACTTTGAGGTAAGCCTTGAGGCGCTCATGCAGCTGCGGCGGCGCCTCGGCAAAATAGTGGCGGTAGGCACAACCTCGGCAAGATGCCTTGAGAGCATCTACTTTATGGGGCTTAGCTTGCTAACGAAAAATATCTTGCAGCGAAACATCGGTCAGTGGACGCCATATGAGAATAGCGACAAGGTAGCGCCAGCAACCGTTATTGATAGCCTCATTACCTATTTAAAGGATAAGGGTTTAAGATCCATTTCGGCGAGCACCCAAATTTTGATAGCACCCCCCTACCATTTTCGCATAATTCAGGGCATGGTGACCAACTTTCACCAGCCGCAAAGCACCCTCCTGCTCCTCGTAGCCGCCATGGCGGGCGACCGCTGGAAAGAGATATACCGCTACGCGCTGGAGCACGACTTCAGGTTCCTGAGCTACGGCGATAGCTCGCTGATAATGGGAAGGTAAGAGTTGAAGGTAGAGTACGTACCCTACCCTTTTTGCATCATTATTTTATTACAATTAGTGCAGAAAATAGCGAGGAGGATAGGATTTTTTTGAGGGTATGCCAAAAGATAGCTTGAGCTTAACTCCTACCGCTACCATATTAACCTCTTTCTTTACGTCAACGGTTGCCCGTTCTTCTACCATTTGCATGTACTCCAAATTGGTCGCTATGTCGTCAGGCAAGAAGTTTTTGAGCTCTTGCATCGGGATTGCAATTTGTTG
>JAITQP010000231.1 GCA_031288885.1 Prevotellaceae bacterium
TTTCCTATTCCCCGTAGGGGATTAATCTAATTAAAGCCCTACGGGCTAACGGTGATATCAAGGGGCATGTTTTTCTATTGATATTATTCCCCTACGGGGAACGGCGAAGCCCTCACCGACATTATGGTGGTTGTCTTTAACATTCCGTTAGGAATGCTGCTAATGCTTTCATAACTAATTAAACATCATTACAACAACGTAATTCGTAATTCCTAATTCGTAATTCCTAATTCTCCATGAGGTTTGCTGTTATTTTTTTGCTGGTGCTGAGCGTTTTCCGCGCGCAGGCGCAGTACGTTTCGCAGGGCGTAGATCCGGCGGGCGAAGCGTGGAGCCACATCCGCACGCCGCACTTCGACGTTATTTTCCCCGACAGCGCCCGTCGGCAGGGCGAACACTTCACGCGGCTGCTGAACAGGGTGTATCTCCCCGCGTCGTCCTCGCTGGGCTTTGCGCCGCGACGGATACCGGTCATTCTGCATCCCTACAACCTGCAATCCAACGGCATGGTGGTGTGGGCGCCCAGCCGCATGGAAATTCTCTCCACAGCGCCCACCGACGGCTACGCCCAGCCGTGGCTGGAGCAGCTGGCGCTCCACGAGTACCGGCACGTGGCGCAAACGGACATGATGAACTGCGGCTTTACCCGCGCGCTCTACTACCTGCTGGGCGAGCAGGCGGTCGCGCTGCCCGCCGCGCTCATCAAGCCGTGGCTGTTTGAGGGCGACGCGGTGGGCAGCGAAACGGCCATGTCGTTCGCGGGGAGAGGGCGCATGGCCTCGTTCGACATGGGGCTGCGCGCCATTGTGCTCGACCAAAAAAAATACTCCTACGATAAGCTCCTGCTCGGCTCGCTCAAGGATTACATCCCCAACCACTACGAGTACGGCTACCAGATGGCGGCGTACGGGCGGTACCGCTACGGCGCGGACTTGTGGGGAAAAGTGTTCAGGTTTACCGGAAAATACCCTTTTTTGATTTTTACGCAGTCCATCGCCAGCAAAAAGTACACGGGGAAGTGGTCAAAAGGTTTTCATAGCGAGGCGATGCTGTTTTTGGACAGCCTGTGGCGGCAGGAGCAGCCGCAGCATCCCGACGCGCCCGCGCCGCTCGTGGGCAGGCGCGCGTCGCGGTTTAGCCGCTACGAGAGCTGGAGCAGCCCTGCGCCGGCGGACGGCGGGGCTGTCTGGGCGGTAAAAAGCGCCCTGCGGCACACGCCAAAGCTGATGAAGGTTGACAGCGCAGGCAGGGCAAAGCCGGTTGCCTCAACGGGCAAGCTCAGCAGCAGGCTCGCGGGCGGCGGAAACGTGGTGTACTGGACGGAATTTTCCCCAGACCTGCGCTGGGAGCAAAGAAGCTACTCTGAGCTCTGGCGGTACGACGCGCGCCGCAAAAAAACAACGCGGCTAACGCGCCGCACCACCCTCTTTACGCCCGCCGTGAGCCCAACCGGCAAGGTGGCGGCGAGCGAAAAGTACGCCTCGGGCGAGCAGGCGGTGGTGCTGCTGGACAGCAGCTTTCGGAAGTCCGCCGAGCTGTTCCGCTTCCCCTTGGGCGAAAGCGTAAACGACCTTGCGTGGATAGACTCCCAAGCTATGGCCGTGCTGTACACCACCCCGCAGGGCATGGGGATTGGGCTCCTGAGCGCGCAGAGCAGAGCGCTGGAGCCGCTTTTGCCCTGCACCTACACCAACATTTCCGGCATTTCGGCGCAGGGCGGATTGCTGCTGTTCTCCTCCGGCTACAGCGGTGTGGACAACATCTACGCGCTGGACGTGCAGCGCCGGAGCGTGCACCGGCTGACCAACGTCGCCCTTGGCGCGCTGGAGCCGCTGCTCACAAGCGACAAAAACAGGCTAATTTTTGCCAGCTACGCCTCCGGCGGCGCAACCCTTGCCTCGCTACCTACCGACAGCCTATTGTGGCAAAAAACGGCCTTTAATGACCCTTTTAAGTTCACGCTTGCCGAAAGGCTGAGCCAGCAGGAGCAATTCCGCATAGACACCGCCGCGCTCGACGCCGCGCCGCTAACCGCCAAAAAGTACCGCAAGGCGGCGCACCTGTTCAGGTTTCACAGCTGGGCGCCAATGGCGTACTCCCCAAGCGACCTCATGGGCGGGGATATCTCCGCCGTGGCAGCTGGCGTTACGCTGCTGTCGCAAAATAACCTCAGCTCCGCCGTTACCTCGCTCCGCTACCGCTACGACAGAGGATTTAGCTCCGCCGCCGCCTCCATAGCCTACACCGGCTGGTTTCCGGTGGTGGAGGTGAGCGGCAGCTACGGGTCGCGCTACAACACCTACATCGACGTAGGCGGCAGCACGTTCCTCAGCGCGCCGCCGCCGCAGCTGTACGGCGCGGTAAACGCCGCCGTATCCGTGCCGCTCAACCTGAGCGCGGGCAACGCCGTGCGGACGCTCACCCCATACGTCCGGCTAACGCTAAGCAACGACAAGGTGCGCCTTGCCGGAAGCCCGCGCTACACCTCCCTGCTCGTTACCAGCGTTGGGTTTTCGGCGCAGACCTCCACCCGAACGGCGCTGCGCGACATCAACCCGCGATGGGGGTTAAGCCTCGCCGCCGACGTACAGGGCGTGCCCGCCGTGCAGCGCGCCAACCAAAAAGTAAACTTCAGCGCGCGCGCGTACACGCCAAGCTTTGTCGCCAACCACAGCATTAGACTGTACGCGGGGTACGAGCAGCAGCGGACGCCGCTCATGTTTATCACCCGCATAGCGATACCGCGCGGATTTGCCGCAACAAACGCCATCGCCGCGCCAAGGCTGACGAGCTACTCGGCAAGCTACGCCCTGCCGGTGTGGTATCCGGACATTAGCGTTGGCGCGCTGGCGTACGTAAAGCGCATCAGGGTCAACTTTTTTGGGGACAGGATGGCGCTCTACAGCGAAGCGTACAAGCGGGTGGTAACCCTCGACGGCGCGGGCTACGAGCTGCTGTGCGACTTTCACCCCCTGCGCTTTGCGGTGCTGGTAAGCGCAGGCTGGCGCCAAACGGTTAACCGCACAGCCTCTGCCTTCGGCTACCAGCCCGCAGTAATCCCTGTGGAGCTTTTGCTCAGCTTTTCGTATTAGAGTGGGAGAAATGTTAGCGAAAAGAAAAAATGTAGCGTGCTATTTTTTAGCGGTTGGGAGCATTTTCATAGCCTTATCAAAATCGCTATCGGCAGCATCGGCTTGCTGTATTTGCCTTTGGTGATATTTTGTGTACTCCTCTTGGGCAATTTGCATGGCAAAATTGTGGCTGATTTTTCCGGCGTGCATAAGAATTTCGCGACCGTTTAGCGTCAAAAAGCCGTGCAACTTTTCTATCCAGTCGCTCATGTGCATGGGAATGCGGCGCATAGCCTGTCCCTCGGCGAATATCAGATACTGCTCCACCAAGTTGTTCAGCGCGCGCAGCTCCTCTTCGGTCAGGTAATTTTTGGCAACGGTAGCATCCTCCTTTCGGATGGTGGCGCCTCTCCACGAGGTTAGGCCCATGTGGGGCATGTCGCTGTTGGCGCGCTCCACAATGATTTCGGCGGCGGTATGCCCCGTTATTGCCCAGTGCATTTTGTTTTGCACCGTTTTAAAGAAGATGATGCTTGTTTCTGTGGTTGGGTCGTAATCTACGCTGGTAGCGTAAATATCCGTGATTTTTTGGTAAAATCGCCGCTCGCTTGTGCGTATGTCCTGAATGCGGCGGGTGAGCTCCTCGAAGTAGTCAAACGGCAAGTCCGGATTTTTCAACCGCTCATCGTCCAGCACAAAGCCCTTAACGATATACTCTCGGATTTGGCGGGTTGCCCACTGCCGGAATTTTGTGGCGACGTGGCTTTTCACCCTGTATCCTACCGAAATAATGGCGTCCAGATTGTAAAACTTCTGCACCCTTTCCACCTGCCGGTTGCCCTCAGATTGAACTATTAAGAAATCCTTAATAGTTGGACCCTCCTCTAACTCACTTTCTTCAAAGATATTTTTCAGATGCAGGTTAATGTTAGGCACAGTTGTTTGAAACAGCTCCGCCATCATTTTTTGCGTTAGCCACACCGTTTCATTTTCGAGCCGCACCTCAATCTTTGTTTGCCCGTCTTCCGTCCGGTAGATGATGATTTGCGAGCTTGGACGGTCAATTTTGCTTATAGCTTCCATTTTTACCTCCGCCTGATAACGTGCCTTGAGCCACTTACGTAAAGGCTTTCCACCTGATTTCCGTACTCAAAGACGGCTATAAAGGCGTCGGTGTAGCCAAGGCTGATGAAGCGGCGGAGCAGCCTGCGCGCCTCGTCGATGTTAACAAACGAGCCGTAGGTGTAGCGCATGGCAAAGCCGGTGCCGTCGTTGCGGCGGGTATAGTGCAGGTCAAACTGCGGGAAGTTGCGCCGCAGGGTGGTGAAGTATTCCCAATCCGTTTCCTCCCAGTTGGTCAAAATTTGTATCCTGTACTCGCGGGGCAGCACCCTGGCCCTAACAGGCCTTGCGGAGCGGTCTATCACCTCGCGCGCGCTGCTGAATTCTTTTTTGGCGGTCATGTCTATCACCGTTTCCTCCTCCTGCAAAAATATGGTGGACAAAATCCTGATAGGGTCGGTGGACTGGTAGCCTTCCTTGAAGCCGGCAATGGTATAGCGCGTGTCTTTTTTGAGCGAGAAGGAGAACGTACCGCTTTTGGTGCACTCCTTACACTCAGACGTTCTGCTATCATCGTGCGTAGCGCAGATTTTGGCATTCGGCACCGGCTTGCGCGTATCCCTGTCCACCACCTTGCCAACCATGGTAACACGTGGCTCCGGCTCCGCAGCTTTTTTCCCAGCAACTCCAGCGGTTGAGTCGGCGCCAAGCGGGATGGCGGCGCCAGCCGGAACGGCAGCACCAAGCGGAGTAGCGGCGCCAAGCGAAGCAGCGTCAACAGAGGCGGCATCGGCGGAGGTGTCGCCAGCGGCGGAGGCGTTGTCGAGCGTGTCAATTTCGGGCTCGTCGTCGGAGAGGGCAGTGGTGGTGGCGGGCTCGTCGAGGGTGGTGTCCGCCGTGAACATGCTATCTACGAGCGTTTGCCCTTCAAATTCTTCCTCGGGCTCCGGTTCGGGCTCAGGTTCCGGTTCCGGCTCGGGCAGCTTTTCGCCCATGAGCAGGAACATGTATATGTCGTCGCCGCCTACGCCGCCAACTCTGTTGGAGGAGAAGTAGCCCAAAACATCATTTCTGCCAAACGCGGTGGCGTTAAACACGTCCACCACGTAGTGGTAATCGTCTGCGCTGCTGTTGATGGGTGTTTTCATGTTCTGGGGGGTAGCCCACTCGCCGTCCTGCTGCTTGGTGAAGAAAATATCCAGCCCTCCCATTCCAGCATGTCCGTCGGAGGAGAAGTAGAGGGTTCCGGCGGCGTCCATGGTGGGGAAAACCTCGTTTCCGGAGGTGTTGATGGTTCCGCCCAGATTGACCGGCTCGCTCCACCGCTCCTCCTCCGGCGATGGCATTACGCAGCACCACAAGTCCATTCCGCCAAAGCCGCCGGGCATGTCGGAGGCAAAGTAGATGGTGTCGCCGGTGGCGTTCAGGCAGGGGTGCATAACGGAGTAGTTGTTCGCGCCAATCGTTATGTAGCCTTCGCTCCAGCCGCCGCCGGTGCGCCTTGCCGTCCGTATTTCCAAGTTTTCGGTCACCACGCGCACCTTTTCCTTGCCCATTTTGATGGTTTTCGTTTCGCCCTTTTTGCCCGTGGAGGTGTAGTACAAAAGGTTTGCATCGTTTGCCGCTATGC
>JAITQP010000250.1 GCA_031288885.1 Prevotellaceae bacterium
TTTCCTATCTTACAACACTTTGGGGCTTTTATTTAGGAGCGGACGATCAGCTTTTTTGGTCGTTCGCTCTTTTTGTTTGCGCGCTCTTGGGCGTAGCACGGCGCCTGCATGCCTGCGCGTACATACGTATATGTAAGGTATGCGCTACGCCGCTCACATGCTTATCCTCACGTGCGGCTACCCGCCGCTTTAACCCCGTAGCAGGCGGCCGGAGAATGCTCCGGCGGTCGGGCTATTTGTTTCCATTCTTTTTTACTTACTTAAACAGTTTTATTATGAGAGAAAAATTCCTCGATCAAAGTCGAGCGGGGCTGGCTGTGTCCACCCCTGCTCCAACGGCTAACGGCAGGCAGGGGCGCATGAGGCGCTTGCTGCTGCCGTGGCTGCTCTGCGCCCTGCTGCCGCTGTCGCTGGGCGCGCAAAACCTCAACGTTTCCGGCACGGTGCGCGACGACAAGAACGAACCGGTGGCGGGGGCAAGCGTGGTGGTAAAAGGCTCCACCGTGGGCGTCACCACCGACGCCGGCGGCGGGTACACCATCAGCGCGCCCGCCGACGCAACGCTGGTATTCTCCTTTCTTGGGTTGGGAACCTTCGAGGAGGCCGTCAACGGGCGCGGGCGCGTGGACGTGACGCTCGCAGGCGACGCGGTGGGGCTGAGCGAAGTGGTGGTCACCGCCATGGGGCTTACCCGCGAAAAGAAATCGCTGGGCTACGCCGTGCAGGAGCTCAAGGCGGACGAGCTGGACAAAGCCGCCAACACCAACTTGGTGACGGCTTTGCAGGGCAAAGTGTCCGGCGTGGACATTGTGTCGTCGTCGGGTATGCCGGGGGCTTCGTCAAAGATAACCATTCGCGGCGCCCGCTCGCTGTCCCCCAACGGCGACAACACGCCGCTGTACGTGGTTGACGGTTTGCCGATTGCCTCCACGTCGGATATTTCAACCAGCAACTCAGTAACCGGCGCCGACTATGCCAACCGTTCGTTTGATATTGACCCGAACGATATTGAAAGCATCAATATATTAAAGGGGCAGGCAGCTTCGGCGCTGTACGGCATGCGCGCCTCCAACGGGGTAGTTGTTATTACCACCAAAAGCGGCAGGGGAACAGCCAAGGGCAAAGTGGCGGTAAATGTGTCGTCGAACGTGTCGTTTGACGTGGTTTCCACCCTGCCGGAATTTCAAACCACCTACGCGCAGGGCAGTATTGGCGGAAACGGTCCTGTCTATAGCCCGTCGGCGTCAACCAGCTGGGGACCAAAAATAGCAGACCTGCCCAACAGTTCTACCTATGGCGGAAATACGGATAATAGCTACACAAAAAAAGATGGGCTAAAGCAAGGCTACTACTACGTTCCTCAAAGAGCAGCCGCCGGATTAGACCCATGGGCGCAACCGCAAGCTTACGACAACGCCAAGGAGTTTTACGAAACCGGACTTACGTGGAACAACTCCGTAAACGTATCGAAAGGGATTGATGGGGGCTACTGGTCGCTCTCGCTGGGAAGCGCCAACACCACCGGTATTATCCCGTCAACCGGCTCCGACCGCTACAACACCAAGCTGGCGTCCGAGCTGCAGCTCTCAAAACACTGGTCGGCAGGGTTTAGCGGCAACTTCGTAAACTCTACCATAGCGAAGCAAAGCAGCGCGAACAACGGGCTGACCGCTACCATTTATGCAGCGCCCCCAAGCTACGATTTTAAGGGAATACCCTCGCACATTGAGGGCGACCCCTACACGCAAAACACCTATCGCGGAACACCCGGCTTTGATGGCGCTTACTGGGCAGTGGAAAATAACTCGTTTACCGAGGAAACACAACGCTTTTTCGGCAACGCCTTTATCAGCTACGCGCTTGATTTCGCTAACAACAGCAAGCTAAACGTGAAGTACCAGCTGGGTGTCGACGCCTACGCCACCAACTACGAAGATTTGTGGGGCTACGGTCACTCCAACGGAAAAGGCGAAGTGTATGATTACAGCGTTACCAATAAAGAGCTGAACTCGCTGCTCACCGCCACCTACCAGTGGAAAATCAGCGACGACTTGACGCTCGACCTGCTGTACGGCAACGAAATTATTGAAGCCAAGCGAATATACGTAGAGGCGGATGGATATAGCTTCAACTTTTCGGGCTGGAACCATATCAACAACGCCTCCATATACCAAGCCTCCGAGCTAACCACCCGCGGTCGCACGTTCGGTAACTTTGGCAACGCGGCGCTGGCGTGGAAAAACCAGCTTTACCTCAACGCCACAGTGCGCAACGACCTTGTGTCGTCGATGCCCGCAGGCAGCCGCTTGTTCACCTATCCCTCCGTATCGCTCGGATGGGTATTCACCGAAGTTGATGCGCTGCAGAGCAACATCCTTACGTTTGGCAAGCTGCGCGTCTCGTATGCCGAAGTAGGACAGGCCGGCAGCTATACCTCTACTTACTACCGGACGCCTGCCTATGGCGGCGGCTTCTCATCAGGAACGCCCATTATATACCCCATACAGGGCGTAACTGCCTATACGCTCAGCACAACGGTGTATGACCCTAAGCTGAAACCGCAAAACACCCGTTCGTACGAAGTAGGCGCTGACCTCAGCTTCCTTAACGGGCTGCTGTCGGCAAGCTACACTTTCTCGCGGCAAAACGTAAAAGACCAAATATTCAGCGTACCGCTGGCCGGCTCCACCGGCGCAGGCTCTCTGGTTACCAACGGCGGCGCCGTACATACCAACACCCACGAGGTGACGCTGGGCGCAAAGCCGTTCACCTCAAAGAACTTCAGCTGGGACGTTGCTTTCAACTTTACAAAAATCGACAACTACGTAGATGAGCTTGCAGAGGGTGTAGAAAGCATTTTCTTAGGCGGTTTTACTGAGCCGCAGGTACGCGCCGGCATTGGCGACAAATTCCCCGTAATTTACGGCGTGGGCTATTTGCGTAACGACAAGGGGGAAATTGTGGTGGACGAAGACGGGTTGCCGCAAGGCGGCGAAGAGCAGGTGCTGGGCGCCGTGTCGCCCGACTTCCGGCTGGGCTTTGTCACCAACTTTGAGGTGTACAAGGTGCGCCTCTCGGCGGTGTTCGACTGGAAACAGGGCGGCGTGATTTACTCCGCAACCCCGGGAATGCTTGATTATTATGGCGTATCGCAACGGAGCGCCGACTTCCGCGAAAAGGAAAGCTTTCTCTTTGAAGAGCCTGCCGTAAAGGAAGACGGCACGCCCAACGACATCCTCATCAGCGGCGCCGACGCATACTACTACTTCAGCGCCCTAAGCAACGTTTCGGAAGCCTACGTGGCAGAAAACTCCTTTATAAAGCTGCGGGAGCTGTCGCTCAGCTACCCCGTGCTGAGCAGGAGCAACCTTGGCGTTACGCTCAGCGCCTTTGCGCGGAACGTTCTTCTCTGGTCAACCATTAAGGGAGTAGACCCAGAGGCAACGCAGGGTAACAACAACATGGCCGGCTCCTTTGAGCGCTTTTCGCTGCCGGGCACCACGAGCTATGGTTTTGGTATTAACATTAAATTCTAAAGCATTATGAAAAGAATATTTTTACACATAAAAACAGCACTGGGAATAGCATTCCTGTGGAGCGTTGCCCTGTCCTGCACCGACGAGATACTGGACGAGGTCAACAAGGACAACAGCCACCCCCAAAGCGTGGACGCAAAGTACATCCTTGCCGACGTGATTACGTCCACCGCTTTCTCGAACAGGGGTGGCGACCTGAACACCTACCTCGCTACCTATGTGGAGCATGAAACAGGTATAGATAATCAGCTGTGGCGCGCCGAAACGCGGTCGGGCGAACCTACCGTGGCCTCTACGTTCAACAACAACTGGTCGAACCTTTACACGACCCTGAAAGACGCCCGCATTGCTCTTGCCCAGTGCAGCGCAGGCGGCATTCAGGAGGGTAACGACGTCACCAAGGGCATTGCTGAGGTGCTGGCGGCCTACAACTCGGCGCTCATCACCGACTTTTTTGGCGATGTGCCGTGGAGCGAAGCCGCGCTGATAGACGAAACCGGAAGCCCCCTGAACATGACGCCCAAAATCGACAAGCAGGAGGACATCTACAAGGGAATTTTCGCCCTGCTGGACGCCGCCATTGCCGATTTGCAGAAAGCGGACATCAAGACCATAGGCAGCTACGACCTGCTATATGGCGGCGATGCGGACAAGTGGATAAAATTTGCCTACGGCCTAAAAGCCCGCTACACCATGCGCCTGCTTAAAACAGTGGCAGAGGCAAACAGACCGGCGGAGTATGATAAGGTGCTGGAGTACATTGCTAAATCCTTTACTTCGGCGGACGAACAGGCGGCTTTTGCCATTTATGACGCCAATAACCTTAATCCTTTGTTCGACTTTCAGTGGAGCCGCGACGGGCTCGCCGCCAGCCAAAGCTTAGCCGAAAAGCTGATAGCGCGCAACGACCCCCGCCTGCGCAGGGTATTTGTTGATGCGGGCTGGGTACAGGTTAGCGACACGGCTACTACGGTGGTACAGGATGACGGTACGGTTGAAGAGAAGGAAGTGGGTATATATTTCCCTGCCCCCAACGGTGACCCGAGACAGGAAAAATACGTCTATAATACATCAACTTTTGTGTACTCGCAAACGGCGCCCACCCTGCTGCTGAGCTACCACGAGCTGCTTTTCCTGAAAGCCGAAGCGCTGGAGCGCAAAAGCGATGCAAGCGCAAAAGATGTATTGAAAGCGGCGGTAATAGCCGGTATTGCTAACACCGAAGTAAACGTTGCTGCCGCATTCTCTGCGCCGACAGTACTTGGCTACGGCGGGCTGGAGGAAACCACCGACGCCATTGACGAAGACGAAGCCGCCAATTACTTCGACACCGAAGTAGCGCCATTATATGACGCCAATCCGTTGCAAGAAATCATGGTGCAGAAGTACTTAGCGTTCTTCGGCGCGTCGGGTGAGTCGCCGGAAGCCTACAACGACATTCGCCGCCTGAAAGCACTGGGTGAAAATCATATTGAGCTTAAAAACTCTAAGAATGCTGACGGCAAGTTTCCGCTTCGCTGCCCCTACGGCAACGATGACACTACCACCAACCCCGCAGTGCAGGCGGCTTACGGCAACGGTCAGTATGTATATACCGAAAACGTATGGTGGGCAGGCGGCACACGTTAGATAGCTGAAAAGCAAGCCAACGTTTACGATGCAAATATCCGCAAGCGGCTTCGTGGCGTAGCTCGGCACTTTTGCATCTCCCAAAAACAGCACGTCCCCGATGCGCAGGTTAACGCCTGACGCGTCGGG
>JAITQP010000039.1 GCA_031288885.1 Prevotellaceae bacterium
TTTTCCTCGTGTTCTTTATGCGGGATTACAGCCGGCGGCGGTATCCCTAAGTACTTTGTCCAAGCTCGTTGGAAAATAGAGCGTAGAGGAGTTTCTCATTAGCGATATCATCATATGTATCTGGTTGTTATTCCCTGTGCTACGCTCTCCCGATTCTTTTACAAAAATACAACAGCTGCTCAGAATCGGTTCCTTTTTGGGAATACAAAGATACGAGGTTGTTTGTTTAAGAATTAGGTTGGGAATGAGGTCGGTCGGGGCGGCAACACCCACATTCCGTCCCTACGGGACGGGGGCGCGGTGGGGGTATTCCGTTTTCTACCCACATTCCGTCCCTAACGGGACGGCGCGAAGCGTGCAATGACGCGAAGCGTGCGGAGATGGCGGTTTGCGGGGAAATTTGGCTACGCCGAACTCCGCTACGCTCCGGTTCTCCGCTGCGCTCGCTCGTACCTCGCGCGCTCCGGTCGGAATGACGGGAGGGAGGGAGGGGCGGGCAGCGGGGCGGGTGCGGTGGTTACACGCGCATGTGTAGGGGCGGGTTTAAAACCCGCCCCTTTTTTCATCCATATAACGTTTCTTAAAACAATATTTTGAGGTGCACTCTTGTAGTTGTGTAAACATTTTGTTAATTTCGCGCGTTCATAACCAACCTAACTTCTATTTATCATCTATGAGGAGAGTAACAGTACTACTATTTTTGATGTTTTCGGTAGCTGTTTTGCAGGCGCAAATACGGGGCATAGTGGTGGACAAAAAAACAAAGCTGCCCATCCCGTTTGCCTCCGTTTTTTTGGTGGATGAGCACCAAAAGAGCGCCGCCAGCTCCGATATGCAGGGCTACTTTCAGCTGCCCAACCGCACGGCGAAAAAGCTAACCGTCTCCTGCCTTGGCTACCGCCCGCAGGAAATCAGCGTGGGCGACTCGCTGCTGTCGCCGTCGTCGCTGCTCACGGTGGAGCTGGAGGAGTACATATACCCGATTGACGAGGTGATGGTGATACCCCAAAACAACCCCGCCCTGCGCATTATGAGGCGCGTGCTGCAAAACAAGCACCGCAACAACTTTGAGCGCTACGAGGACTACTCCTACCGCTGCTACTACAAGGCGCAGGTGGCGATACAAATACCCTCCAACCTGTCCACCGCCGACAGCATCCGGCTGGACAGCTTGATGAACGGCGCCGGCTTTATCTCCGAAGCCGTTTCCCTGTGCCGCAAGTCCGGCGACAAGACCGAGGACAAAATCATAGCCACCCGCGCGTCGGGCTTCAAAACGCCGCTTACGGGGCAAATCTTCTACTCCTTTTTCCCCAAAGCCATTTCGTTCTACAACCACTCCATCCCCATATTCGGCGAGCCTACGGCGGGGGGTGAGAATAAAATGACGATGGAGTACCTCACCCCGCTGAGCAGCGGCGCGCTCAACGCCTACAACTTCCAGCTGGAGCGGGAGTACGCGGTGGGCAGCGACACCATATTCGAGATAAGCTACTTCCCCAAAAAGCACGCCAACTTCAACAGCCTGATTGGCACCATGCTCATCAGCTCCAAGGGCTACGCGCTTGCCAGCATGGTGGCGCACCCGTACGAAAAGGGCCTGATTGATTTTAAGTTCAAGCAGGACTACGAGTACGTCGACGGCCGCTGGTTCCCCTCGAGCATGGAGGAGGAAATCAGCTTTGTGAAGCTGCACGTTAACGACAACACCAACACCATCACCAACATGTACTTGGCCTACCTCATCACCTCCAGCATAGACAGCGTGTCGTTTGACGGGCAAAAGGGGCGGCTGCGCGGGCAGGATAGGATATACCTCGACGAGCGCAGCGTTGCGCAGAGCGCCGCCATTATAGAGCGCCTGCGCCCCGTGGCGCTCCTGCCAAAGGAGCAAAAAGTGTACTCAACCATGGACAGCCTGCTTGAGAAGCACCCCTTTGTTAACAGCCTGTTTGACGCGATACCGAAGCTGGCGGATGGCAAGCTGCCGGTGGGGATGTTTGACGTTGACCTGCTGCGCTTGGTAAGCAGCAACGAGTGCGAGGGCACGCGGTGGGGGTTTGGGCTGTACACCAACGAAAGGCTGATGAAGTACCTGTCCGTAGGCGGCTACGCAGGCTACGGCGTAAAGGACAAGAAGGTGAAGTATGGGGGCGAGGTGGAGGTTGTCCTCAACCGCTCACGGAGCGCAAAGCTGACCGGCTCGCTCCAAAATTCGATGAGGGAAGTTGGCGGCGACATGAGCATCCGGCAGGATATCCGCATGAACTACTTCAAGTCGATGGTGGCGTCGCGCTTTGAGTACTGCGCAGAGGCAAAGGTGGAGGGCAGCTACCACATCCTGCCGTCGCTGAAAGCCTCCGCGTCCCTGAGCGCAAGGGACGTGACGCTGGCCTACGACTACGCCTACCGCGACCTCCCCATGCAGGCGTACACCGACGACGCCGTGCAGCTAACGCTGCGCTATTCGGCGGGAGAGCAGTACTCGCTATTTGGGGTAACCCGCCTGCTGCTATCTACGGGCAACCCCACCTTTACGGCGCAGTACACGCGCGGGGTGGACTTTTTGCGCAAAAGCGGATTTGCCTACAACAAGCTGCAAGCGTCGGTGGATATTACCGGCCATAACGGCCGCATAGGGCAGTCAAAGCTGCGGCTGGAGGGCGGCTACGTAGATAGAAGCCTGCCCTACGGGCTGCTGTTTACCGGCGAGGGCAGCAAGGGCAAGAGCTTGCTGTCGTTCGTTATCCCCAACACGTTTCAGAGCATGCGTCCGGACGAGTTTTTGTCCGACAGGTATGCACACCTGTTTTACTTGCACAACTTTGGCGAGCTGCTTTTAAAAACGAGGTGGGTGCACCCCAACATTTCGGTTGCGTACAACGCGGCGTGGGGAGCGCTGTCGGATGCAGCCGCTCACCGCATTGACTTTCGCACGCAAAGCCGCGTGTATCAGGAGGCAGGGCTAATTCTGGACAACCTGCTGCGCCTCAACTACCTGAACGTAATGTATATTCAGCTGGGCTTTGGCGGATTTGTTCGGTTTGGCAGCTATGAGTACAGCAAGTTTGAGGATAATTTGGCGCTAAAGGCGTCCATTACGATGTCATTTAAGAAGTAAGGGGCGGGTTTGAAACCCGCCCCTACGGTGCGCACGCTTTGCGTAATTCCTAATTCGTAATTCCTAATTCCTAATTGAAATCCCCGCTTCTACCACCTTGCGGCTATCAATGGCCTCCTTGTCGGGTTGCTTGCCGCCAAGGGAGAGGCGTAGCTTGCCGGCCTCCGTTACCCAACGGTTGCCGTCGATTTGGGACACCTGCTGCGGGGTGAGCGTAAAGCTGACGGTTTTGGTCTCTCCCGCCTTGATGTGAACGCGCCTAAAGCCCTGCAGCGAGCGAATGGGCACGCGCCGCTTGGCGTCCTCGTGGGCTAC
>JAITQP010000118.1 GCA_031288885.1 Prevotellaceae bacterium
ACAGAATCCCCAATATTAAAATTATTTGAATTATGAAACAATTAGCTATCATATTATCTCTTTTACTGATTACTTTCACCGCTTGTGAAAAAGATCAGGAGATGGTTAAAGTGCTGCCGACCGAGCAAGTAAAAGCGCCCGTATTGGCTGCTCACAATATGATTACTGTGAATAAAAGTAACTATAGCGATAATACCGTTTTTACTTGGCAGACGGCCGATTTTGGTGCGCCTACAACTACGGAATACTCTTTATACGCCGCACTTGACGGAAAAGAACCGGCATTGATTACGTCGGCGTTTGGAGATTCGCTCAGCGTGTCACTGTTAGTCATAAGTAAAGTACTTTATCAATCGGGGATTAGACTTGATTATCCCGTAGATGTAAAATTCCATATAGTTGCATCTATTAACAGTACATACGGAACAGTTCAATCCGCTCCAATAACGGTTAATGTTACTGTGGGTTCGGATGTGCCTCTTTATCCCGACGCCATCTATATGATTGGTCAGGATTTCGGCAGTTGGGATTGGAACAACTCCGGCGTAGTAGAAATGACGCCGGTGCACAGTCACGACGGACAATTCTGGTGTGTGCGTTATTTCAGGGTTGGCCAAGGGTTCAAATGGTGTACGGTAAAAGATTGGAAAGGCGATTTTTACAGCCTTGGCACAGATGCCGGTTTCACCACCGCTGACGGAAATGCTTTTGTGCCTGCCGACGGCTTCTACAGCGTGTATGTGGATTACACCACCAACACCATTACGATAGAGCCGGCGCAGGTATTCGGCATGGGTGACTGTTTTGGAGGTTGGAACACAGGACAGTATCCGTTTACTGCCAACGGCACGGTGATGAAAATAACCACTACTGCTACCGGAGAATTGCGCATATATGCCACTTCGTCGGCCGCGCAGGGCGTCGATTGGTGGCAGATGGAATTTGTTATCCTCAACGATGAAATCGAATATCGCGGCAAAGGTGATGACCAGACCCGCGTGTCGGTCGACGCCGGCAAGACAATTACCCTCGATTTTAACGCCGGAACCGGAAAAATTGAATAAAGATTATGAAAAAACTCCTTCTATTTGTATTTGTAGTAGCCTTGTGGAGTTGCAAAGAGGATCCTTCGCCGGACACATCCGGCGGAGGATTGCCTCTGGCACAGGCCGAATGGGACGGCGTGAAACGCGGCGATGTGTACTACGAAATCTTCGTCCGTTCCTTCGCCGATACCGATGGCGACGGTATCGGCGACTTGCGTGGCGTGACCGCAAAGCTCGACTACCTGCACGAATTGGGCGTATCGGGAATTTGGCTGATGCCTATTCATCCGTCACCGTCATACCACGGCTACGATGTGGATAACTACAAGGCCATCCACCCGCAATACGGCACCATAAGCGACTTTGACGCGATGATGGCGAAAGCCAATCAGCTCGGCATAAAAGTGGTGCTCGATTTCGTAATTAACCATACCTCGAAGACGCATCCGTGGTTCACGCAGGCTTGCAGTAGCGTTAATTCAACGTACCGCAATTTCTTTTTGTTTGCGCCCGCCAATAGCGTACAGGCCGACATTGCGGCAGGGCGCGTGCCGTCGGTAAGCGGCTACGACAGCGGGAATTGGCACAACGTGGAAAGCGGCACCACTAATTACAAGTATTACGGCATATTCTCTTCGTGGATGCCCGACATCAATCCCGAATGCCCGGCCGTTATGGACAGCATTTACAATGCGGCGAAGTTTTGGCTCGACAAAGGCGTGGCGGGCTTCCGCCTCGACGCCGCCAAGCACATTTACCATGCCGAGCGCTCGCAGCAGAACATCGACTTTTGGCGTGCATTTCACAGTAAATTGAAAACCTACAAGCCCGACGTGTACTTAGTGGGTGAGGTGCTGGACGGCAATAAAGACAATGTGGCGTATTTCTATCAGGGCTTGCCGGCGCTGTTCAACTTTCCCAACTGGTACAACCTCGAATGGGCGCTAAGCAACAACACTGGCTGCTACTATCCCCGCGATGTAGATGATTGCCTGAAGGCGTTTGCGAGCTATAATCCCAACTACCTCAACGTGCCGAAACTCTCCAACCACGACGAAGACCGCACGATGAGCAAGCTGGGCGACGATGTGGCAAAGGCGAAAGTGGCGGCGGCCGTATTGCTCACCATGACGGGACAACCCTACATTTACTATGGTGAAGAAATCGGCATGCGCGGCATGAAAACCGGCGGCGACGAGAATGTGCGCGAGCCATTTTTGTGGGCGTCGGGCAATGACCCTTACCGCACCACGTGGCGCACGCCGCAATACAACACCGAATCGTCGGTATTGCCGTTGGCGCGGCAGCAGGCAGATGAAACGTCGCTGTACTCGGTGTACGCCCAATTTATCCGCCTGCGCAATACCTACCCAGCCTTGGCTAAAGGAGATATCACTTACCCTGACCCTGCGAACATTCCCGACGAGCTGATGATATACACCCGACAAAAGGACAATCAACGCATCATGGTGGTGCACAACTTAGGCACAACAACCCGCACCTACCGGCTCACCGAAACGGTGAAGCAGCCGGTGGCGTCGCTGAACAAGGCAGCCCTGTTGCAAAGCGGCAAAGTGTTTGTTGCCCAGCTGCCGCAGATGTCGTCGCTGGTGTTGGAGTATTAATAATTAACTGCAAACTACAAAAAATGAACAAAAACATTCAAGGAGCATTCCTCCTACTATCGCTATCGTGCACCGCGCTGGGCGCGCAAACGCTGACTTCCCCCAGCGGGAATTTGAGCATGGAGTTTTCGCTTTCGGGCGACAGCGCGCCGGTTTACTCCCTGACGTATAAGGGCAAAACGGTGATTAAGCCCAGCAGGCTGGGCTTGGAGCTGATGCCGGAGGGCGTGAAGCGCACCTTCAACGACTTTTCGCCCCAAGTACAGTCGCCGGAGCAGCAGAGCCCGAAAAACAACCTGTACAGCGGCTTTCAAATCGTCGGCAGCGCAACGGCTTCCTTTGACGAAACGTGGCAGCCGGTGTGGGGCGAAACAAAAGACATCCGCAACCGCTACAACGAGCTCGCCGTTACGCTAAGCCAGCCGGCAACCGAGCGTCAAATGCTCATCCGCTTCCGGCTGTTTGACGACGGGCTGGGCTTTCGCTACGAATTTCCGCAGCAAAAAAGCTTGGTCTACATGATACTAAAGGAGGAGCGCACGCAGTTTGCCATGACCGGCGACCACACCGCCTACTGGCTCCCGGGCGACTACGACACGCAGGAGTACGACTACACCACCTCCCGCCTGTCGGAAATCAGAGGGCTGATGCCGCGCGCCATCACCCCCAACTCGTCCCAAACGCCCTTCTCGCCCACCGGCGTGCAAACCGCCCTGATGCTCAAAACCGACGAGGGGCTGTACATCAACCTGCACGAGGCCGCGCTCATCGACTACAGCTGCATGCACCTGAACTTGGACGACAAGAGCTTCGTCTTTGAGTCCCACCTCACGCCCGACGCCAACGGCACCAAGGGGCACCTGCAGGCGCCCTGCCGCAGCCCGTGGCGCACCATCATCGTGAGCGACGACGCCCGCGACATTCTGGCGTCCAACATCACGCTAAACCTCAACGAGCCCTGCAAAATCGACGACCCCTCGTGGATAAAGCCCGTAAAGTACGTGGGCGTTTGGTGGGAAATGATTACCGGCGCTAAGGATTGGGCGTACACCAACGAGCTGTCCGGCGTGCAGCTGGGCGTTACCGACTACGCAAAGGTCACGCCCAGCGGACGCCACGCCGCCACAACCGCCCACGTGAAGGAGTACATCGACTTTGCCGCCCTGCACGGCTTTGACGCGGTGCTGGTGGAGGGCTGGAACATCGGCTGGGAGGACTGGTTTGGGAACTCCAAGGACTACGTGTTCGACTTCCTCACCCCCTACCCCGACTTTGACATGAAAGAAATCCACCGCTACGCGCAAAGCAAGGGCGTGAAAATGATTATGCACCACGAAACCTCCTCCTCTGTCCGCAATTACGAGCGCCACCTCGACCGCGCCTACCAGCTCATGAGGGACAACGGCTACGACGCGGTCAAGAGCGGCTACGTGGGCGACATGATACCGCGCGGCGAGTACCACTACAGCCAGTGGCTCAACAACCACTACCTGTACGCCATACAAAAAGCGGCCGGCTACAAAATTATGGTCAACGCGCACGAGGCGGTGCGCCCCACGGGCATTTGCCGCACCTACCCCAACCTGATAGGCAACGAGTCGGCGCGGGGCACGGAGTATCAGGCTTTCGGGGGAAGCAAGCCCAACCACGCCACGGTGCTGCCGTTCACCCGCCTCATTGGCGGCCCCATGGACTACACCCCGGGTATCTTTGAAATGGACATCGAAAAGGTTAACCCCAGCAACACCTCGCACGTGAACACCACGCTGGCAAACCAGCTGGCGCTGTACGTCACCATGTACAGCCCCCTCCAGATGGCCGCCGACCTCCCCCAAAATTACAACCGCTTTCCGGACGCCTTTCAGTTCATCAAAGACGTGGCGGTGGATTGGGACGACAGCAGGTACTTGGAGGCGGAGCCCGGGAAGTACATCACCGTTGCCCGCAAAGCGAAGGGGAGCAGCAGCTGGTTTGTAGGAAACGTTTGCGGCGAGGAGGGTTTTACGTCAAAAATCAAGCTCGACTTCCTCGACCCAAACAAGAAGTACACCGCCACCATCTACGCCGACGCGCCGGATGCGCACTACAAAACCAACCCGCAAGCCTACACCATCCGGCAGGTAGAGGTAACCCACAAGTCGACGCTAACCCTGAAGTCCGCGTCCGGCGGCGGGTATGCGATTAGCATTATTTTAAAATAAACAAAAAAATGAAGAACGTATTACTGTTTTCACTGCTGCTGTTTTTTTCACATCCCTCATTCTCGCACCGCATAGAGCCTGCTTTTTGGTGGGCAGGAATGAAAAATCCCGAGCTGCAGCTGTTAGTCCACGGGAAAAATGTTGGGAACGCAACGGTACAGCTACGCTACGCAGGGGTTCGATTGGAGAAAACCGTAAGGGTAGAAAACCCGAACTACCTGTTTCTCTACCTGCAAATAGGGAAAGACGCTCAACCGGGGCTGCTGAATTTTACGTTTACCGATGGTAAAAAGCAATCCACCCAAACCTTTGAGCTGAAAGCCCGCGCTCACGCCACGGGGGCTCAGGGCTTCAGCCCGTCGGACGTGCTCTACCTCATCATGCCCGACCGCTTCGCCAACGGAAACCCATCCAACGACAGCTGGGACGGCGTGACGGTTGACCGTAGCGAGCCTTTTGCTCGCCACGGAGGGGATTTGGAGGGCGTAAATCAGCGCTTGGATTACATCTACAGCTTAGGGGTTACCGCTATTTGGCTAAACCCCGTGCTGGAGAACAAGATGCCGGAGGGTTCGTATCACGGCTACGCCATTACCGATTTTTACAAGGTTGACCCGCGCTTAGGCAGCAACGACGACTACTGCCGGCTGGTTGAAAACATCCACAGCAAGGGAATGAAGGTGGTGATGGACATGATTTATAACCACTGCGGAAGCCACCACTGGTGGATGAAAGACCTCCCTACCCCCGACTGGCTAAATAATCAGGAGGGATTTGTGCCGACAACGCACAACCTGTATACCGTAATGGATATCCACGCCCCGCAATCGGAAGTTGAGGGAACAGTCAACGGCTGGTTTGTGCCGGAAATGCCCGACCTGAACCAGCGAAATCCACTCTTGGCTACCTACCTTATCCAAAACAGCATTTGGTGGATTGAGCACGCCCAAATTGATGGCATCCGCCACGATACGCATCCCTACGCAGACTTCGATTTCCTTGCTCAGTGGTGCAAAGCGGTGAAAAACGAATACCCACGCTTCAATATTGTTGGCGAGTCATGGTACGTCAACCCCGCTCCCCTTGCATGGTGGCAACAAAGCTCCACGCTGAGCGAGCGCCAATCTAACCTCCAAACCGTTATGGATTTCAGCTGGATGAAAGCCTGCGAGCAAGCCTTTAGCGTGCAGTCTACGGAAAAAAATCCGCTGAAAAGAATTTACGAAGTCCTTGCGCAGGATTTTATATATCCGGACTTGAACAACATTCTGATTTTTCTGGACAACCACGATGTAAGCCGCTTTGTAAAGCAGGAGGAAACGGAGCTGAAGCGCTTTAAGCAGGCCGTGGCGCTACTCCTGACTACCCGCGGCATCCCCCAGCTTTACTACGGAACGGAGATTTTGATGTCGGGAGAAAAAAGCGACGGCGACGGTAACCTTCGCAAAGATTTTTCCGGAGGGTGGAAGGAGGATACCGTCAACGCTTTCACAAAAGAGGGGCGGACGGATTTGCAGAATGAAGCATGGAGCTATCTACAAACGCTTTTACAGTGGAGAAAAACCAACAAAGCAATCGCGGAGGGCAAGCTAATTCACTATGCGCCGGATTACAATTCAGAATGTTACGTCTATGCAAGGGTCGCTGGCAGCTCAAGGGTGCTAATCATCATAAACGCTTCGGAAAGCAAGCAAACCCTGAGCCCACAAAAATACTATGAAGTCATCGGGACATTCTCCGCAGGGGAAGACATTATTTCGAGGGAAAAGATTTCCTTAGAAAATGACATTACAGTTGATGGAAAGGGCGTTTACGTATTGGAATTATATTAAATTAACGATTAATCATTAATCATTATCTTCTATTGCCGCATTAAAGAAGCTGTTGAGAGGTTTGAGGGCTTTGAACGCCTGTAGGGTTTGCTTCACGTAGCTTGTGCTGCATAGCTCCTCGTCCGTTACGCCGCGCACAACGTAGAAATCTTTGTGCTTGAGGTACTCCGCTACGGGCGAATTTTTGTCGAAGCCCTGCGGCGTTTTGAGCAGCTTGTTTTCAGCGGCAAGGGCTGAAAAGTACTTTTTGAAATTTTTCTCCGCTATAATCTCCAAAAACTCCTCGGCGTTTACGTCAATGCTCCGGCGCAGCGCCTTTAGGACGGGCGGCTCGGGCATGTAGATGCCGCCGCTCAGGAAGCAGCTGTTGGGCTCAATGTGCGCGTAGTAGCAGGCGTAGGGGCTTTTTTTGCCGCCGCGCTGCACCACTATCCCAAGGTTGGTCTTGTAGGGCGACTTGTCGTGCGAAAACCGCGCATCGCGGTAGATGCGAAACATGCAGTCCTTTGGCTCCAGCTCGCCCACGCTGTCGTCAAACTCTCTCACGCCCGCCACCAGCTGCATAGCCAGCTGCTCCACGTCGGCTTTGGCGGCGAGGTATTCGTCTTTGTGCGCGGTAAACCATTCGCGATTGTTGTTCCTGCCGAGCTTGCGCAGGAACGTTAGGGTAGAAGCTGAGAGCATAGTAGCTGAAAATTAAACGTTAAAATTTAAAAATTTGAGAGCGTGCGCTACGTGCCGATTATTCCCTCCAAATCTACCTCCAGCCCGCCAAAGATATGTACGGGGATTTTGCCGGCTTCATACGCTGTGCCTGCGTCGTACTTCCCGTCGGGCTGAAGCAGGAAAACCTGCACGCCCTCAGAGGGGACGACAACCCAATATTCGCGAACGCCGGAGGCTTCGTAGAGCGTGAACTTTTCGTTGAGGTCATACTTGCCGGTGGAGAGCGATTGCACCTCCGCAATGAAGTCCGGCGCGCCAAGGCAGCCGCGACGGTCGATTTTGGAGAGGTCGCACACAATGCAGAGGTCGGGCTGCACAACGGTGTCAATCTTGTCGTCCTCCTTTTCGCCATTTTTGGGCAGGCGCACATCAAACGGAGCGGGGAAAACTTTGCATTTTCCCTTGTTCTTTTTTATGAGTTGGTACAATTCAGCACCTAATTTACCCACTACCTCCTGATGCTGCGGCGTGGGCGCGGGCGACATCAACCTAATCAACCCGTGCAGCAGCTCCCTGCGGGTGTTGTCCCACCACGTGTAGTAGTCGGCGTAGGTGTACCGCTTGGTAAAGTCTAACGAAAGTTCCATGGCGTATTTTTTTTATGCAAACATAAGCATTTTTTGGAAAAAATACAATAGGAATGCGGGCGAACGTTGCGTCATTGCGTGCATAGCGAATGGCAACGCCGTAGGGGCGGGTTTCAAACCCGCCCACGCCATGCAACCTCATTTATACCCAATAGCCCACAACAAAGCATACGTACTTAAAACATAATAATATCACGTAAATTTTTTTGTTGTTTTCCAGCAATTGCTTAACTTTGCCGAAAACAAACTTACGTAAACCAAATCATGTTAGAAGCTATTTCTTTAGACCCTAAAACAATCATTGTTCGTTCTGACAAGGAGAATGACCTGTCGGAAATCATTGACTATATTACCCAAAAACACAAGCGCAATCAAGCAGACGCTTTGTTGAGGTTTACTGCTACCCACAAGGCGCTAAGTGCAGCGTATAAGTTTAACCGCGAAAATTGCTATGATAGATAA
>JAITQP010000198.1 GCA_031288885.1 Prevotellaceae bacterium
TGTTGCCGCCCGCAAAGCTGATTGACGAACAGGCAGGTTCATGAATATTATGATAATTTATATGATTTTTCGCGAAAAGATGCGATAAAAGTAGCAACTTAGCGGCAACTTTCTTTGAACAATGTTTACATGTAAAATCAAGGTTTATGAATACAAAAATGTTACTACTCTCTACCGCCGCGCTGGCTGTAGCCCTCATCCCAAGCTACGCCCAAGTCAAAACCACGCGGGTAGAATCGCAGGTGTACGCGCCTGCCAAGAGCGGGAAGGTGCTAAAACGGAAGGTCGCCATTGCCCGCTTCTCTAACGAAACGCAGTACGGCAAGGGCATTTTCTACGACAAGGAAAACGACCCCATGGCAAAGCAGGCGTTAGACATCTTGACTACCCGCCTTGCCTCCACCGGAAAGTTTATTTTGCTGGAGCGCTCGGACATCGATAAAGCCATACTGGAGACGGGCGGCACGGAGGCAAAGCGTCCGGAGGTGCCCGCTGACTACATTATCGTGGGCTCCATCACGCAGTTTGGCAGGAAGAATGTGGGCGACGTAAACCTCGTTTCGCGCGCCAAGACCCAAATTGTGGAGGCGGCTGTCAGCCTGCGGTTAGTGGACGTGTCGTCAGGGAAAATTATCTACTCGGAGGAGGCCACGGGAGCGGCCGAAACGAAGTCAAAAACGACGCTTGGCGTTGGCGGAACCGCCGACTTTGACGCTACGCTGAGCGACAAAGCCATCTCGGCGGCCATCTCCCAGCTCACCGAAAACATCATCAACAACTGCATGGATCGCCCGTGGAAGGCCTACTTCCTCGCCATAGACGACGGCGTTTACTTCGTATCAGGAGGTAAATCGCAGGGGTTAAGCGAGGGCGATTTATTCACCGTAAAGGAGAAGGGGAAATCTGTAAAAAATCCGCAAACAGGGCTGCCCATGGAGCTTCCCGGGAAGGTGGTAGGGAAAATAAAAATCACGCTCACGGGCGGCGAAACGGTGGACAGCGAGTTCTCTACGGCGGAATTTGTGGAGGGCGGAATTGATGAAGCACAACTTTCAAAATATTACATAGTAGAGGAGGTAAAATGATGAAAAAGGGTTTATTTACAGCATTTGCCGCGCTGGCGCTACTTGGCGCCGCCTGCTCGGTTGGCCACAGAAGCCACAGCGGAGGCTTGGATAATCAGGCATACCTGCAATTTATTCAGGGCGGCAGCGTCGCGTACAGCGAAGGGGTCACAGTTACGGTGGACGACAACCCGCCTTTTACGGCAAAGGTTGACAAGCTGGAAAGGCTGCGGGTGAAAGGCAACACGTATGCCGTGAACACCGGCACCCGCCACCTGAAGGTTGAGTACAAGGGGGCGACGCTGTACGAAAAGAACATATTTATAGCTACACAAGAAACCAAACAAATTAACCTGCCATGAAAAAGATACTGCTTATAGCATCAGCCGCGCTGCTGCTGGCGGGCTGCATGCCCCAAAAAACGCTCTACAGCTGGGGAAAATACGAGGAGCGAAGCTACAGCTACGTCAAAACCAACACCGACGAAGATTTGGAAAAGCTCCTGAAGGAGTACCAGTACATCATCAGCCACCAAAAAGGCGGCCGGAAAACCGTCCCGCCCGGGATTTACGCCGACTACGGATACCTGCTCGTGAGGCAGGGAAAGGTAGCGGAGGGGATAGCAATGATGAAGATGGAGATAGCGTTGTACCCTGAGTCTGCAGGGTTTGTTGAAGGAATTATTAAACGATTGGAGCAATGAAAAGAATATTTTACATCCTGTTAGCGTGCCCGCTGCTGATGCAGTCGTGCGCTGTGTCCCGACAGACCAAAGCCGAGGCATACCCAAAAATGTACGGCGAGCGTCCGCTCTCCATCGCGGTGATGCCGCCAATTAACACAACCACCAACGTAGAGGCAAAGGAGTTTTTCTACATGACCCTGCTGAGGACGCTGTGCGAAAACGGCTACTACGTACTTCCGCCCTTTTTGTGCTTGGAGCTCTACAAAACAGAAAGCGCATACGACGCCGAAATGTACGCAACCGCCCCGCTCAACAAGTTCCGAACGGTGCTTGGCGCCGACGCCGCGCTATTTACCTACATTACCAAGTGGGAAAAATCAGCCCTTGGCGGCACGGTGACCGTAACCATCGAGTACGTGCTGCGCTCCACCGTCACCAACGAAACCATTTTTCAGCGCAAGGGGACTATTGTTTACGACACCTCCTCGAAATCGAGCACCAACAGCCTGTTTGGGTCGCTCGTCGACTTAGCGGTTACGGCCATCAGCACGGCGCTGGCAGACTACATTCCGGTTGCCAGAGCCTGCAACGCGGCGGTCTTGTCGGACATGCCGGCCGGAAAGTACAGCCCATCCCACGACGTGGACAAAGCTGCGATAGCCGGACCGGCAGAAGTCAAGCAAACCATCAGGTAAAAACTAAATCGCATTATCCAATAAAAATTATACCTTTGCTGCAACGTTTTTGTAACCCACTTAAAAAAAATTGTATGAAAAAGTATGCGCTTTTAGTTCTATGCCTGTGTAGCATTTACGCCTGTCGCGAGGAGCGGCCGGCCGTTGTGGAGCGTCCCGTGTTTGATGTGCGGAACAGCAGCACGCTCGAAGTTGACAAAATCGAAATGAGCGATTCGGCAACCGTCCTCTACGTCGATGCGTTTTTCCAACCCAACAGCTGGATACGGATTTCCGGCGAAACGTACATTAAGGAGAGCGGAGGCTCCGAAAAGCTGGTCGTTACCAAATCGGAGGGCATCAGCTTGGGTGAAGAGTTTTATATGCCGGCGTCCGGCAACGCTTCGTTCAAGCTGTTTTTCCCGCCCCTGCCGCCCAACGTGGTCAAAATCGACTTTATCGAAAGCGACTGCTCCGACTGCTTCAAGACGTGGGGCATTCGGCTGCTGCCCAGCGACAAGGTCAAAATAGACCCCATCCCCTCGGACATTTTGGCCGGCAAAACCTCCGAGCCGCTTCCCCCGCCTGCCTTCACGCAGGGCACGGCAAAGGTGAAAGGAAGGTACCTCGGATACGTAGAGGGATACTTCATGAGCGGAAACGAGGTAACGCTTTCGCTGGGCGAAATCCTGAATACTAACGATTTGCACCAAGTAAAGCTTCCCATTGCCGCCGACGGCTCTTTTTCGGGCGAAATACCGTTGGACAGACCTCAGCTGGCGCGGCTTGGTGAAAATCGTATTTTCCTTTCCCCGAACGAAACGTGCGAAATTTACATCGACCTTAAAAAAAGCTGCCGCAGCCAAGGGCGCTACCGCACCGACAAGGAGGCGGGCGACACCCTCTCCACCTACGTCCGCTCAAGCTACCTCTCGTGGAGCGACGCCTTGGCGCTCAACAAGGCGCCCAAGCTGTACGAGTACGA
>JAITQP010000224.1 GCA_031288885.1 Prevotellaceae bacterium
GCTAATCGCAACCTTATTTTCGGTAGATAGGAGCGTAGTTACTAAGCATTTGGCTAATATTTATCAGGAACAGGAGTTGGAGAAAAGTTCAACTTGTGCAATTTTTGCACAAGTTCAAGCGGAACGATTACATGCGGTATGGTTTATACATTGCTTTTAGCGCGCTTCGCTCGCAATGACGCAAAGCGTGCATCTCCGTTAATGTAAATTTTTATTGGACTTAATATAATACGATGAAATTATGGCTAAACCAACAAATCCGCAAATCCGTAACAGCACTGCTGAGTTTCTGATTTTTACCAATCAGGCAAAAGAAGGTGGGATTGAAGTGCGCGTACAAGATGGCACAATTTGGCTTAGCCAGAAGCTAATGGCCACCTTGTTCGACTGTTCAACCGACAACATATCGTTACACCTGAAAAACATATTCAGGGAAAACGAGCTGGACGAAAATTCAGTTGCCGAGGATTTCTCGGTAACTGCTTCGGACGGTAAGAACTACAAAACCAAACATTACAACTTAGACGCCATTATAGCGGTAGGCTACCGCGTCAACTCCAAGCGGGCAACCGCTTTTCGCCAGTGGGCTACGTCTGTTTTGCGGGATTACGCCATTCGGGGCTACGTTATCGACAAAAAGCGCATGGAAAACGGCGCTTTTCTCGGTGAAGACTACTTTGAGCATCTGCTTGCCGAAATCCGCGAAATTCGCCTGAGCGAACGCCGCTTCTACCAAAAAATAGCCGACATCTACGCCACCGCAATGGACTACAATAAGGACGCGGCTACTACGAAAAGGTTTTTCGCCAAAGTTCAAAACAAGCTTCACTATGCCGTTCACGGCCATACGGCTGCCGAGCTCATTGCGTCACGGGCTAACGCAGAAAGGGAGCACATGGGGTTAACGTCGTGGGAGCGAAGCCCTGACGGTAAAATTGTCAAAACCGATGTCTCCATAGCCAAAAATTACTTGACCGAAGCCGAGCTGGAGTCTTTGGGTCGTATTGTCAACGCCTACTTAGACTTAGCGGAAGACCGCGCAAAAAGGCATATCCCCATGACGATGGAGGATTGGGCAAATCGCCTTGATAGATTTTTAGAAGCTGATGACAGGCATATTCTGCAAAATAGCGGAACGATTACTGCGCTCATGGCAAAGAATTTTGCCGAGAGCGAATTTGAAAAGTATCGTATTAAGCAAGATCGGCTCTTTGAGTCCGATTTTGATAGAGAAGTCAAGCGCATTTTACCCAAAGCGTTTCACTAAAAAATCGTACACACCTAATCGTTTTACTATAGCTATTACTACTTTTCTCCATAAAGGTTTTGTGTAAAATTTACGGATGGCTTTTATGATTTCTTTGTTTGGTTGAATGTTGGGGTTAATTGTAGGCTCTCTACCGGCGAGCCTTGTAGCCTCATATTTTTTTTGCTTAGAGGTAAAGTGCACACCCGAACCATCCGTCCCAATGTTTTGGAGTAAAGAAACAACAGGTTGAACCGAGTATTTATGCTGCCTTCTCATATGGTAGTAGATTGCAATGTCGTATACCTCAGGATGCTTGATGAGTGTACTCAGGATGTCCTCACCGGCTTCTAAAAAACTTTTTCTGGCTTGAGCATTATGAAATACCTCTTCGATACCTGTTTTAGTCCAATCAACAACATCCCAGCGATTTTTCCACGTTCCAAAGCCCCATGACACAGGCCGAATGGAGAGGCAAATATCATCTACATAACTCGCTGGAATTGTAATGGGTGGAGTATATCCCGAAATGCTCCAGATTCTTTCATCATGCTCAAATATGTTCAGTGCCTTGTTCAGATATTCTAAAAATAGCGGTGTTGTAACAATATCGTCTTCTACTTCTATCACCTTTTTATACTCCGAAATGACGCGCGAAACGCCGTCCACTATGGACGGGTCGCAGCCCATATTTTCAGGCCTCTCAATAATATGAACTTTCCTAAATCCGGAAATCCTTGAAATATACTCGCGAACTTCATGTACAGCGGCAACAGCAGCTTCATTTTTTGCAGCATCCGAAAATATAAACAGCTCGCTCTCCTTTGCTAAAGCGTTATTTTTTAGTGCTTCCACTGTGCGCTGGGTGTGGTGAGGTCGGTTGTAAACAAATAGTACGATGGGGGCTAAATTTTTACTTGTACTCATAGCGAAACAGGCTAAAAATAGGCGTCAATCAAAAAAGGTTACATTACTCATGTGCACAGGGCGCTGTTCTTTACGTGGAATTTGCGTGTAATCTCCATAGAACTGCCGCAAGTAGCTATCATAGCTGCACGGAGCCGGATATTTTTTACCTTCAAAAATAACCTCCTGTAGCGGGAAAATATCATTTTCTTGCTGAACAACGTTGTGCCAACCGTAGTTTTGCGTAATGGTTGTCGGCCGGTTAATGGCGCAGTACAATCGGGCAAGAAACACTGCCGCAGCAGCAAATGGCCACATGAGCAGGGCAATGAGATATTCATAAAAAATCTTTATGGATTGGAAAGGATGTCCCTGCTTAATGCGGATGCGCGATCTTTTATAAAAAAAGTTTATAAGCTGGCGCAGCTTAGGGTAAGCGTACTCTAACGGAAAAATGTCAATGTATATGCCGCTCTGCTTATACCATTTTGCTTGCTTCCAGTTATCGGCAATGGCAGATTTCGTATCGCGCACCTTGGCGAATGGAGGATCATAATATCGCTCACGGGGAGTTTGCAGGTAAAGATTTGGCGGCAGCTCTTTTTTGAGCGCTTTGAGCAGCTTTTTATAGTCGCTTCGCATGATGGATATGTCGAGGTCGTCATCCCATGGGATGAAGCCGCCATGCCTCACGGCGCCCAGCAAGCTACCTGCGCACAGCCAGTACTGCAAGTGGTGCTTTTTGCAAATGCCATCCACAACATCCAGAATTTCTATCATTCTGAGCTGTGTTCTGCGAAGCGTTGTCCCCTCTCCGTTGTAAATCGAAAAATCTTCTTTCATTTTATTTTACGTTTTATTGAAAAAAATGAACATGCTCATTACTTCTAAACTTTTCTATAATAGAGGCAATAGCAATGGTTTCAGAGTTCTGAAGCTTATAGTTTTGCATAAGGGGATTTTTAATTTGGTATACAAAATCGTTGATTTCGTACCTTAGCCCATCTTCGTTAAATTTGTAGAAGTATTTCATGGTATGATTTAAGTCCTCGTACCGTAACTCAAAGTATTCCGTTTTCCACCACGGAGCGGGAACATACGCATAACCTTTTGTGCCGCTTATAACCAAGTTGCCTTCGGTTTTTACGCCCAACCCTACTTTAAAAGAGGCGGTTGCGTTTTTATAGGCAATTAAGCCTTTTGTGAAAATATCCACCGAATTTTCCACGTGCGAAAAAAATTGAATGCTGCTAAATTCAGCGCCTAAAATTTTTACAATAGGTAACAGAACATACGATGATAGCTCCGTCATGCTTCCGCCCGCTTGATTTACATCTAACTCCCTGACGTTGCCGTGCATCAGCTTTGAAAAAGAGGCTTCAATATCTTTTACTTCCCCTATTGCTCCGCTTTTAATTATGGCCATCAGGTGTACAAACGCAGGGCAGTAGGCAGTTTTTATGGCCTCTATGAGCACCAAGCTGCGGCTGCGTGCAAGGTCAAACATCGCTGTTGCATCATGCGCAGAAAGCGCCATGGGCTTTTCGCACAGCACATGCTTCCCTTTGCTCAAGCAGTGAGCAATATAGCTTACGTGCGTAAGATGCGGAGAGGCAACGTAAACAGCATCTACCTTCTGAATAAAATCATCCAAATCATCGCTATAAAAGCTTAGCTTGTGCTGCTCGCAAAAGCTTTGGGCAGAATTAATTTTAGGGTTATAAACGCCTTTTACGTCTAATCCGCTTACATATTTTGCCTCCGTAATAAATCGGTGGGCAATCCTACCGCTTCCTATTACGCCAATTTCGACCATTTGGTTTTCATTTCTCAGCTGCGTGCTGGAAACTCCTGCCGTGCGCTCAAGGTAAACAACCTCACAATACTCTTTTAGGTAATCAAACTTACCCAACCAGTCAGAGCCTATGACAAAAACATCAATACCGTGCTTGAGTATATCATTAACCTTTTGCCCCTCATACTCCTCCACTATTATTTCATCTGCAAGGTTTGTTCGTTTTACATTTTCAATTCTTTCCACCAAAGATTGGGCTACGTTGAGCTTTCCCCTGTTGCCATCATAAGCCTCACTTGTAACACCAACAACTAAGTAGTCTCCCAACGCCTTTGCTCTCATCAGCAAATTTTCATGACCTCTATGCAGAAGATCAAACGTACCGTAAGTAATTATTTTTTTCATTCGTATTTGGATGCTTGGTGTTATAAAAGTCGCTACTGTAGCGATATGGTAGTACCAGCTTGCGCAAAGGTATATCATTTTTTTCAACGCCCAAGCATTTTTAGATATTTTTTTCGGTTTGCTTTAATCGTAAATCGTACATTTTTCTTACTTTTGCAGCACGATTGCAAGCAATCAACAACGTAAGTAGTCACTTTTATTCGTAATTCGTAATTCCTCACTATGGAAAGCTACCTGTCCCAGCGGCTGCAAAGCCTTGCCGAATCGCAAACTTTGGCGATGAACCAAAAAACGAAAGACCTCCAAGCAAAAGGTTTTGACATTGTAAACCTTACGGCGGGAGAGCCGGATTTCTTCACCCCCGACCACATAAAGGCGGCGGCCAAAAAGGCGGTGGACGACAACTACTCGTTCTACACGCCGGTGGACGGCTACATGGAGCTGCGCAAAGCCATTGCCAACAAGCTGAAGCGCGAAAACGACCTCGACTATAAGCCCGAGCAGATTACTGTATCAAACGGCGCCAAGCACTCGCTGGCAAACGCCATTATGAGCTTGGTGGACGAGGGCGACGAGGTGGTTATCCCCGCGCCCTACTGGGTGAGCTACTCCGAGCTGGTGAAGCTTGCCGGCGGCAAAAGCGTTATCGTGAAAACAACCCTCGAGAGCGGCTTTAAAATGAGCGCCGAGCAGCTCGAGCGCGCCATTACGCCCAAAACAAAGCTGCTCATCCTCTGCTCGCCGTCGAACCCTACGGGCGGCGTGTACAGCAAGGCGGAGCTCAAGGCGCTGGCGGACGTCGTTGCCAAGCACGACCGCATTTTTGTTATCTCCGACGAAATTTACGAGCACATCAACTTTGTGGGCAAGCACGAGAGCATAGCACAATTTGCCAGCGTAAAAGACAAGGTGGTGCTCATCAACGGCGTGTCGAAAGCGTACGCCATGACGGGCTACCGCATCGGCTACCTCGCCGCCCCGCTGTGGCTCACCAAAGCCTGCTCAAAGCTGCAGGGGCAGTTCACCTCCAACCCGTCGAGCATTGCGCAGCGCGCCGCCGTAGCCGCGCTCACGCAGGACAACGCGCCCACCAAGGCGATGACGGTGGCGTTTAAGCGTCGCCGCGATTTGGTTATCAGGTGGCTGAGCGATATGGCGGGCGTGAAGTGCAACGTCCCCGAGGGCGCGTTTTACGTTTTTCCCGACGTCAGCTCGTTTTTTGGCAAGAGCGACGGCAGCGTAACCATCAACACCGACATGGACATGTGCCTCTACCTGCTGGACAAGGCGCTCGTTTCCGGCGTGCCCGGGGACGCCTTTGGCGAGCCTACCTGCATCCGCCTCTCCTACGCCACCTCCGACGCTAACTTGGAAAAGGCTATGAAAAGCATGAAGGAGGCGCTGGCAAAGCTGAAGTAATGATTATAGTGAATAGTGATAACTAATTAATAGCTAACCAATTAACCAAACAATAACTAATAATAATAATAATAATAAAATAAGAAATGATTATGAAAAACAAGCTTAGAAAATACATTTGGATTATAGTATGCTTGGGCGTTGCAGCCTTTCATGTTAGCCTTTCGGTTGCGGGTGGTATGCACAACACCGGAGCGAGTATCACAAATCTTGCTTATATACTGATATTTGCGACCGCCATTATACGTGAGCTAAATTTCAGTAGGGTTTTGTCTGATGTGATGTTAGCCTTATCCATACTGGCGTTGGTTTACGGGATGTTCTTTGCGCCATCTTTTTTCTGAGTGAGCGGTGGCGCTTATAACCTTAGCTGAAGTTTTACATGCATTTAGCAATATGTGATTTCCGCTAACTCGACGCTTGATTTGTGCTGCAGGGTAAATTCCATTTGCCTTGCAGCTTTAGCGTTTGCTCTATCACATCGCGCACGCAGGTCATGCCGCCGGACTTGTCCGAAATGTACTCGCAAATAGCTTTCACCCTTTCCACTTCCCCTTTTTCCAAAATTTTCCGTTATGATGATATAATAAGCGGCACGCGGTACCCTTACGGCTGCCGCAATTCTGCCAGATGATACCTCTGAAACCGTTGCCGGTATTAGCGTTGCGAAAAATCATGCGATTTTGAGCGCGGTTTGGGGGAAAATCAACGTTTTTGCGCTCTTCGAAATGTGAAGAAACCTGAATTGAAAAAATCGCAATTTGCTGTTTTAGCTACAGCTTTGCAGAAAACAGGCACATTATACTTTCAATATTGAAGTAAAATGCTATATTTACAGCAAATCTTATGTTAATTATATTTAGTATTTTTTAATAATTGGGCTGCTCATTCGTGTAATAATCGTTGTACATTTACAAACTTGATGGCGAGAAAAATAGCCAATCGTTTCATATTATATAAAATATGAGGTTAAATTACGACATACAACAACAAGCTGCTCCCTGCTGCGTACGCTGCTACGATAAGGTTGATGTAGTTCAATTTTTTGCCAACATGCTTCGCTCGGTTCTTAATTCTCCCATCTTAACTAAAGACACACACACACACACACACACACACACACACACACACACACACACACACACACACACACACACACACACACACACACACACACACACACACCACAACGAGCTACGCGCGCGCGATATAGTAATTTATTATCACATTTCCAAGCGTATGTAACTTTTTTTTCTTCGTACTTTACCTTTTCTCCGGCAGCGCTATTAAGCCTCGCCTATAGAGCATTGGGCAAAAGCCACCGCCTGATTTTGTCCGGCACATGCTGCATGCCCTGCCGCATGGCAAAAAAAACCTTTATACCGCCATATTTACTGTCCTATTTACCGCCATCTTCCGGCAGATCTCCACCACCACGTTCCCTTGCTTTCGTAAGCCCGTTAGCCGCTATTTGCGCGTTAGCCGGATTACGGTATTTCAGCATCCATTTGGATGAAGCTTTTGGCATCACAAATTTTTATTTAAAACGTTGAATTATGAAACACAAAAAAATACTATTACTCCCTCTGGGAGCGCTCATTTTGGGGCTTTTCGTTTTCATCATCAGCTGTGAAAGCGAAACTTACTATATTCATCAGCAAAATCAGCTGTCGGGTGCGCCCTACGACCCGAAGTTGCCGGTGGAGGTGACCGGATTTACTCCGGAAGCGGGTAAAATACGGGAAAAGGTGGTTATTTCCGGCGCTAACTTCGGTAATGACGCCTCTAAGGTGAAGGTCTTCTTTGACGATGGCATTTCGGATAGAGAAGCCAACGTTATTAACGTAAACGGCAGCTCCATTTACTGCCTTGCGCCACGGCAAAATGACGGGCGGAGCCAAATTAAGGTAAGCGTATCCGGCGGCGCTCCGGTTCCGGCCTCCGGGTATTTTCGCTATACGGCTGCCGCGAGCGTTTCGTGGGTGGCGGGCGTGGGAACTCGCGATGGAATTGGCGCCAAGTATGCAGACGGCGCCCTGTCGGAGGCTCACTTCTGGAAACCGCAAGGTATAGTTGCGCTGGGAGGCGATATGATAATGACTTTTGGCTTCTATGAAACTAATAGCATTAAGGTGCGGCTAATTTCGGTGCCCGACGATCAAGTTATTACCGTGCATGATGGCGCCTACTTGGGCAAACCCGCCATAAACGAGGCGAAAACAAAGGTGTACGCCACAACGCTTAACCCTCCGCACGTGGTTTACGAGTACAAAAAGGAAACCGGCTGGTCGCCCTACAGCATCGGAGTAATTACCATTCCGAAGTACAGCGCGTGCTGCGACCGTATCCGCTCGCTGGTAATGATGGACGAAGCGCATGACCCTAACCAAGAGTGGCTGTACTTTTGCCACAAGGACAAGACATTTGGACGCTTCAACATTAATACGGAGGAGACGCAAATTCTCGCCGACGAAACCCTCGACGTGCCGGTAAAAAGCTGGGGAGGCTACCTTGTGTACGATCACGTTAAGGATTGCTTTTACGTTTCCCTGTACGAGTCCTACAGCATTTACAAGATAAGCAAAACCGGCGCCGACTGGGGCGAGGGAGTGCAGGCGGAGCTCTACGCCGGAAGCCCGTCGTCGAGCGCAGTTACCGACGGCGACCTCGCGGACGCCCGCTTCAAGCAGCCTATGGGTATGTGTATGGACGAAGACGGCAACCTTTACGTCTGCGATTGCGACGGAGCCGATGTTATCCGGAAGATATCGTTTGTTGACGGCTACGTCTCCACGGTTGCCGGAACGCTTGGCAAGGAAAGCCCGCAGGTAAACGGAGAGCCGGCCGAGGCGGTTTTCCTCGACCCGTATGATATTTCGTACGACGGCGACGGCAATTTTTTCATTACCGAGTGGTGGGAAGCTACCATCAGGCGATACACTGTTGAATAAAATATTAATTTTTAAATACAAATAGCTATGAAATACGTATTTTTATTGTTGACGCTCTGCTTGCCGTTTATGGTACTTGCGCAGGAAGGAACCGTTAAAGTATCAGGCACTGTAATGAGTGAAGATGGCGAAACGCTGCCCGGGGTGACCGTCTCCGTAAAGGGTACCAACATTGGTACCATTACGAACTCCGACGGCCGGTTTACGCTGGAGAAAATTCCTGTAGGCGCTACCGTAACATTTTCCTACTTGGGGTATAAAACCGCAGAGGTGGTTTATACCGCCAACAGGGAAAAGGAGCGGATAGCGCTGACGTCAGACGTAAGCGAAATGGAGGAGGTTGTGATTACCGGTCGCGGCGCTCAGCGCAAAATATCGGTGGTTGGCGCTATTACCAGCGTGGAAACGCGGGAGCTTCAGGTGCCGGCAACTTCGGTTAGCAACATGCTGGGGGCTCGCGTTCCGGGCATCATTTCGGTGACCCGCAGCGGCGAGCCGGGCAGCGACTTTTCGGAGTTTTGGGTGCGGGGCATTGCCACCTTTGGCGCCAGCCAAAGCGCGCTGGTGCTCATAGACGGCATAGAGGGTAGCCTGAACGACCTCGATCCGGCGGACATTGAAAGCTTTTCGGTGCTAAAAGACGCCTCGGCAACGGCGGTTTACGGTACGCGCGGTGCAAACGGCGTGGTAGTTGTAACCACCAAGCGCGGAAAGGCCGGTAAAATGCACATCAGCTTCAAAACGAACACCACCTACTCCTACTCTCCGCGTATGCCCGAATACGCAGACGCCTACCAGTACGCTACGCTGGCCAACGAGGCAAGAGTAGTGCGCGGCAACAACGCCGTATATACGCCCACCGAGGTGGAGCTGTTTCGGACAGGCCTCGACCCTGACCTGTACCCCAACGTGAGCTGGGGAGACGTGATCTTGAAAGACCACGTGTGGAACACGCAGCACCACCTGAGCATATCCGGCGGCGGTGAAAACGCACGCTACTACGTAAGCATAGGCGCGCTCAACAACGAAGCGCTGTTTAAGCAGGACAAAGAATCGCCCTACAGCGCCAACGTGGACTACCATAAGTACAACTTCCGCTCTAACGTGGACGCCAGCATAACCCCCTCCACTACGCTTTCGCTGAACATGGAAACCGTTTTTGTATCCCAAAACTCCCCGGGCTTTGGAGACGACAACAAGGCGCTGTGGCTGGCGCAGGCAAACTTGCCGCCAACCATGGTGCCCGTGCGCTACTCCAACGGTATGCTACCTTCTTACGGCGTAAACGGTGACCAAATGTCGCCCTACGTGCAGCTCAACTACACCGGCTACAAGGTTATTGAGCGGTACACCACCAAAACAAATGCCGCGCTGAAGCAAGACCTGAGTATGCTTACAGAGGGGTTGTCCATTCAGGGCTTGTTTTCCCTCACCACCAACGGGCATCACCAGATCTCAAACAAGGTGACGCCCGACCTGTACTTTGCCAACCCCAAAACAGGCCGCTACACCGACGGCTCGCTGCGGACGGAAAGAAGAGTAACCGCCGAGGCGCTGACCTCGCAGCAGCTATCCAACTCAGACAGGCTGTACTACTTTGAGACGCAGGCCAACTACGCCCGCGTATTTAACGGCGATCACCGCGTTACCGGTTTGTTCCACTTCTACCGTCAGGAAAGCAAAAACAGCACGTGGGGCAGCACCATTTTTGCCGTCATCCCCAAGCGCTACCAAGCTTACTCCGGAAGGGCTACCTACTCCTACAAGGATACGTACCTGATAGAGGGAAATATAGGCTACACCGGCTCGGAGAACTTCAACAAGGAGCAGCGCTACGGGGTATTCCCCTCCATTGCGCTCGGGTGGATACCCAGCCAGTACGAGTTCTTCAAAAGCACGCTGCCCTTCTTTGACTACCTCAAGCTCCGCGGCTCCTACGGGCAGGTGGGTAACGACCGCCTGAAGGATAGCAACAACAACGATGTGCGCTTCCCCTACCTCACCATAATACAAAGCGGCGGCACCGGCATCTGGGGCGGCAGCGGGCTTACCGAAAGTCAGGTGGGCGCGGTGAACATGCAGTGGGAAACAACCACCAAGTACGACTTGGGCATCGACGGCAAGCTGTTTAACAACCGCGTGGACTTCACCGTAGATGTTTACCGCAACAAAGCTACCGGTATTTTCCAGAAGCGCGAAAGCGTGCCGCCGGAGTCGGGTATAAACGCTACGCTCCCCTTTGCCAACATCGGCTCCATGACCTCGTGGGGCTTGGACGGAAACGCATCCATCACGCAGCCCGTTGTGGAGGATATGTACGTTACCCTGCGCGGCAACTTTACCTTGGCGCGTAACAAGGTTGACTACTGGGAGCAGGCGGGCGTAAACTTCCCCTACCAGTCCTACAGCGGCGTGCCCTACGGAATAATGAGGGGCTTGATAGCCGAGGGGCTGTTTAAGAATGAGGAGGATATTATCAGCAGCCCCAAGCAAACCTACATGGAAAACGTCCTGCCGGGCGACATCAAGTATAAGGACGTAAATGGCGACGGGGTGATTGATAACGACGATGTTGTTCCCCTGTCGTTCTCCAACATCCCCCAGATACAGTATGGTCTGGCGCTTGAGCTCACCTACAAAGGCTTCCGGATAAACGCGCTGCTGGAGGCCGTGAAGGATGTTGAATACTTCCTTGGCGGTAGCGGCTACTACCCCTTTGCAGGCGAGGAGACGGGCAACGTACTCTCGATGGTGGCAAATCAGGCCAACCGCTGGACGCCGGCCTCCTACTCGGGCGACCTTTCGACCGAAAACCCCAACGCCCGCTTCCCGCGCCTGACCTACGGAGAAAACCTCAACAACAACCGCAACTCGACCTTCTGGCTGGCCGACGGAAGCTACATGCGCCTCAAAAACGTGGAGCTGGCCTACTCGCTACCCCAAAAGTGGATGAGGAAAACCAAAGTTTTTGAATCGGCAACCCTCAGCGTGATTGGCGAAAATCTCTACGTGTGGGATAAGATGGAAGGCCTGTGGGACCCGGCGCAGGCTTCCGACAACGGCGCTGTATATCCCCTACAGCGTAAATATACTATGCAGCTATTTGTAACATTCTAAAAATAATCAGCAATGAAAACATTTACAAAAAATAAATACCGCACGATGCGGGTACTTGGTATCTGCATGCTTGGCGTAGCGCTATGCGCTTGCGATGACTTTCTTGACGTGGACGAGCACTTTAAGGATACCGTCCAGCTGGACTCCATATTCCGGCGAAAAGATCAGGTAGATCAGTACCTGAGAGGCGCAGCCAGCTACCTGCCCAACGAGGGCAACCTGTGGACAAACGCATCCACGCCTTTTCAGGGCGCCTCGGACGAAAACTTCACCTCGTTTAACGACGACCGACACGCCGCCATAAAGTTCCTGCTGGACGAGCTCACCTCCTTTAATACGCAGTTTGCCAACTACGACCAGTGGTACACGGGGATACGGAAGGCAAACCTTGTGCTGCAGCGCATGAGCGAGGTAAGGGATATATCGGACTTGGACAGGCGGGATTTCATGGGGCGGTGCTACTTTTTGAGGGGCTACTACTACTACCAGCTACTGCTGCAGTATGGCCCCGTGCCCATTGTGCCCGACGAGGCATTTGCCGTGGACGCCAGCGTGGAGGAAATGTCGCTCGAGCGGGCTACCTACGATGAGTGCGTGGAGTATATTTGCAAGAACTTGGAAAAGGCGGCAGAGTACCTCTACGCCGTCAGGTTTTCTAACGAGATTAGCATACCCACCAGCGGCGCAGCGCTGGCCACGCTTTCACGCATCCGCCTGTACGCCGCCAGCCCTTGGTATAACGGAAAAAGCGGCGGGTTTTACGCCGACTGGACGCGCAAAAGCAACGGCGAGCACTTCATCAGCCAGAGCGAAGCCCCTGAAAAGTGGGGTAAGGCCGCCGTTGCCGCCAAGCGCGTTATCAACATGCAGCTATACTCGCTCTACATCTCCAAAAAGAGGGCCGACACCAAACCTTTGCCCGAAGCCGTAGCGCAAGCCTACGCCAGCCGACCTATTGAGCAGTTCAACCCCGAGGACATTGACCCGTACCGCTCCTACACCGAAGTCTTCAACGGAGATGTGTCGGTGGAAATAAACGAAGAAATCATCTACTCGTGCCGCCCAACCCAATCGGGGAAAGACAGCCCTGCCGGAGTTGCCCTGCCTGCGCTCATGGGAGGCATGAACGGGTTGAACCTTACGCACGATGTGGCGGCAGCGTTTTACATGGAGGATGGAGCACCCTTTGAGATGCCTGCAAACCACTGGGAGGCCATAGGCGCGGATAAGCTATTTTCGGGCTATACCCTGAAGGCAAATACCGCCAAGATGTACGACAACCGCGAAATGCGGTTTTATGCCACCATTGGATTTAACCACTGCCTGTGGCCCGGAAACTCGTACATCGGTTCTAACGCTTCGCTCAAAAATGTTGAGCTGCAGTACTACTCCAACGGGAATGGAGGCCCTCCGGCAACATTTGCCGTGGACTACAACCACTCGGGCTATACCTGCAAAAAGTACGTTCACCCCGACGATAATCTGGCGGCTGACGCTGCAATACAGATAAGACCCAAAGCTTTCCCGATTTTCCGCTACGCGGAAATTCTTCTCAACTACGCGGAGGCGCTGAACGAGCTGGACGGAGCGTATACCGAGGGCAACGTAACGGTAACGGGGCGGGACGAGAACGAAATCCTGAACGCCTTTAACCAGATACGCTACCGCGCAGGGCTACCCGGCTTAACCTCCCTGCCCGACCGCAACGCTATGCGCGACCTCATCAAGCAGGAGCGGCGCGTAGAGTTTGTTTGCGAAGGGCACCGCTACCACGACCTCCGCCGCTGGGGAGACGCGCAGCAAGCTTACACAAAGCCCGTGCTGGGGATGAATATTAAGGCAAGCAGCAACGACCGTCAGGGCTTTCACACCATAACAACGCTGACCGACGACAAGGCGCGCAGGTATTTCGATTACAAGAACTACTTTTGGCCAATACCCAAGACGGCGCTGAATAAAAACAGTAAATTAGTACAAAACCCGGGATGGTAAACCCATAAATACAAAAATCATGAAAAAGACTATATTTTATATTGCAGCATTAGCGCTGGTAGCGCAGGCTTTCTCTGCCTGCGAGCTTGTTGACCCCTTAGCCTCCGAGCAGTACCAGAAGAATATTTACATTATCGGGGCGCACGAGCGGGTATCAGCCTTCAACCTGCCTTACGGCGACGGGCAGGAGGCGTTTGTTTCCATTTCGGCAAGCGGCACCAAAAGGGTTGATAAGGACGTAGAAATCACGCTCCGGCAGAACAACGATATTCTCGACTGGTACAACGGTAAGTATATGCTCGACGCACCGGTGAAGTACCGGCAGCTGAACGCTGCCTTAGTGAACATTCCCTCGTGGAAAACGACCCTCCGCGCCGGAGAGCTGTACACCCACCTGCCTTTTAAGGTAACGACCACCGGCCTGCACTGCGATTCGCTCTACGCGATTGGCATTGCCATTGAATCCGTGTCGAGCTACCAGCAAGCCGAGTCGGGAACGGAGCTGATATTTACCCTGAAGCTGTCCAACGATTATTCGGGAACCTACCAGCTGGACGCCTCAAAGGTAACGCTGCGGGCAGAAGTAGCCGACGAGGATACCACATGGGTGGAGCAGGGGCTGGCCATTCCGGTCAGCATTCAGCGAACGCTGACGGCAACGTCCCACGACGCTGTGCGCTTCTTTCACGAAAAGCAGAAGGAAACGCTGGCAGAGTACAGCAACTCGTACAATCCGGGCAAAGACTACTTTGACGCCATTGAAAAGTATTGCATCCGGTTTGTCAAGGCAGAGGGCAACAAGTTTACCGTTGAGCCTTGGGGCAGCATGTCAATCGTTGACGGGGAGGCGGAGTACAACGCTCCGGTCTTCACCTTTCGATACGACTACATGGAGGGCACAAGCCGCTACCGCATGAGCGGCTCATTCAGGGGAAGCTCCTTTTGAGTAAATGCTGCACCGCTAACCCAACAATAGCGCAGAACCCTAACAGGGCTTTAAAACCCCTGTTAGGGTTTATTATGCACTGTGCTACTTTACATATCAAATTTGAGCCTGCACACCGAACCAACTTCAAAAAATTTTGCTTACTTTTGCCGCTGTGAGTATCATTGGTGTTACGTACTATGTACTATACTTATCAACATATCCGCTATAATGTGCAAAATCATTTGGTAAATCCAAATATTTTTGACACACACACACACACACACACACACACACACACACACACACACACACACACACACACACACACACACACACACACACACACACACACACACACACACACACACCCCGAAACTATCGAAATGAGCGCGCGCGTGAACGAT
>JAITQP010000226.1 GCA_031288885.1 Prevotellaceae bacterium
ACCTCGCGCGCGTCGGTCGGAATGACGGCAGAGGGGGCGAGCGCAGGTGGTATGCACAAAGGGCGGGTTTGAAACCCGCCCCTACAGTGCGCACGCCTCGCGCCATTAATCATTAATCATTAATCATTAATCATTAATCATTAACCACTACCTAATAACCTCCACCCTGCCATCCGCCTCAAGGCGAATAATGGAGGAAGGTTTACGCGTAGGTTGCCCCTCCCACTTTTCGCTGACCTGAACGTTTACGCTTTGCCGCACCACGTCGGCAACCTCGGCAAGGGTTTTGGGGGCGGCTGCGCCCGAAATGTTGGCCGAGGTAGAAACAATCGGTCGCCCCAAGCTTCGTATTATTTTTTGGCAAAACACGTGGTTGGCCACGCGAATGGCCACGCTGCCGTCCGCCGCGCACACGCCTCCGGCAAAGCCAACGCCCTCGCTGTAGATGATGGTTTGCGGCGCGTTGCTCAGGCGCACAATGTCCAACGCCAGCGCCGGCGCCTCGCGCACGTAGCGGCGCAGCATTTTTTCGCTGTCCACCAGCGCCACCAAGCTTTTTGCGTCGGCGCGCTGCTTTACGGCAAAGATTTTTGCCACGGCAGCCTCGCAGGTAGCGTCGCAACCCAAGCCCCACAGCGTGTCGGTGGGGTAAAGCATAACGCCGCCCCTGCGCAGCGCCTCGGCAATCTGTTCAATATCGTCCAACTCCTCCATTTTTTTTACTTTTACGGGCAAAAGTAAACGGTTTTGCGCTAATATGCAAACGTTGCTGAAAATCTTGCGCCGCTAAAATAATTATTCTACTTTTGCACTACAGCATTTTATATTGCTTATTTAAAAACTTGTTTAAACACACTTCAGCATACTTACTATGAAGCAAGAAAATTCTTACACGCTCGGAATTTTTACCCTCACGATGCTGTTTGTCATCTGCGGATTTACCATGTGGCTCAACGCCACGCTCGTACCCTACCTCAAGGTGGCGTGCGAGCTGAGCAACGTTCAGGCGTACTTCGTTACGCTTGTCTTTTACCTTGCCTGCGCTGCCGCCGTCTTTCCATCGCTGCGCCTGCTTAGCAACGCTGAGCCTGCCGGCGGCATGGCGATAGGGCTGATGTCAATGGCGGCGGGAGCGCTCATTTTTATTCCCGCCGCGCTGCTGCGTACCTACCCGCTGTTCCTGCTGGGCTTGCTCGTAGCCGGCGCGGGGCTTGGGCTGCTTCAGGTTGCCGCCGGCACGTGCGCCTCCGCGCTTGGCGCCTCCGCGCGCGCGCTGCGCCGCCGCAACGCTTTGCACATTTGCGGCACGGTTGCAGGCGTGGCGGGCACGCTGGCGGTGGGCAGCATCCTGTTCTACAAAATCGACAGCCTTGAGGCGAGCATTCGGATAGCGGAGGGCGCATCCCGCGCGGCAGAGCTCGACACGCTGGCGCACAAAGTTGTGCTGCCCTACCTCGTCATCACGCTGACGCTGCTGGCCGCGGCGGTTTGGGTGAAATATTCGCCGCTCCCCAACACCGGCGTGGAGCGTAGCGGCGCGCAGGAAGCCGGAGGGGGCAACGCTGCACACCCTCTGCGGCTGGGGCTTGGGGCGCTGGCGCTGTTCCTGTACGTTGGCGCAGAGGTTACCGGCGTGGTTAGCATTGCGCTCTACGGAAAGTCGGTGGGCATAAGCCTTGCGGTGGCAAGCGCGCTCCCCGCGTGCGCGCTTCTTGTCGCCGTGCTGGGCTGCCTGCTGGGCGCAGCCGTCGTCCCCAAGCATATCGACGGCATGCGCGCGGTGGGCGTTTGCGCTGCGCTGGGCGTTATCTTTGCCGTTGCCGCCGTGCTCGCTCCGGATGGGGCGTCCGTTGCTTTTGTTGCGCTGCTTGGGCTTTCCGCCTCGCCGGCGTGGTTGCTCGCCTCTTCGCTGACCGCGAAAGCGGGTAGGAGCCTCGGCGCGCGCGCGGTAGCGCTTGCCGCAGGCGCGCTGGGCGGCGCGCTGCTGCCGCTCGCCTACGGCTACCTTGCAGATACCGTCGGAAATCGCCATGCGTACTGGCTTTTGGCGCCCTGCTACGCGGCCGTTTTGCTCTACGCCGTGTTCAGCTTTCCGGCGGCTAAAAAAAATACTCCTCCACAAAACTAAAAAGTACCAACAACCATGCCCCACTCCATCACCCTTACCCTCCCACCCGCCGCCGCCGCCAACCCCGATAGCCTCAAGCGGGCAGCGGCGCAGGCCTTGCAGCTTGCGGAACGCGACGTGGGGGCGGTGCAGCTCGTGCGCCGCTCGGTGGATGCGCGGCGGGGCAAACCGCTGCTACAGCTCAAGCTCAACGTTTACGAGCGCGGCGAGCAGCCCCTCAGCCCACCCGCGCGCTTCGACTATAAGAATGTAGCGGGCAAACCGCCGGTAATTATTGTCGGCGCAGGCCCTGCGGGGCTCTTTGCCGCGCTAAAGCTGCTCGAAAAAGGCTTGAAGCCGGTAGTGCTGGAGCGCGGAAAAGAGGTGAAGGAGCGCAAGCGCGATATTGCCAAGCTCACGCGCGAGCACATCGTCAACCCCAACTCCAGCTGGTGCTTTGGCGAGGGCGGCGCCGGAACGTTCTCCGACGGCAAGCTGTACACCCGCTCCCACAAGCGCGGCAACGTGGAGCATATTTTGCAGCAGCTGGTGCAGCACGGCGCCAACCCCGATATTCTGGTGGAGGCGCACCCGCACATCGGCACCGACAGGCTGTCGGGCATCGTGGCTAACATTCGCCAAACCATTTGCAGCTGCGGCGGCGAGTACCATTTCGGCACGCGCGTCACCGGCATTACCGTAAAAAACGGCGCCGCCTGCGGGGTGGTTGACGAGCGCGGCGCACGCTACGAGGGCGTAGCGGTGGTGCTGGCAACCGGACATTCGGCCTGCGACGTTTACGAGCTGCTCGAGGCGCAAAAATGGGCGCTTGAGCCAAAACCCTTTGCCTTGGGCGTGCGCGTGGAGCATCCGCAGGAGCTCGTCAACGAAATACAGTACCACGGCAAAGGCTACTCGCCGCTGCTGCCGCCCGCCGCCTATAGCGTGGCGGTGCAGGTGCAGGGCAGAGGGGTGTTTTCGTTTTGCATGTGCCCGGGCGGCATGATTGTACCGGCGGCGTCGGCAACCGGCGAGGTGGTGGTGAACGGCATGTCCAACTCCCAGCGCAGCTCTCCCTACGCCAACGCGGGCGTTGTGGCGCAGGTCAACCTCGGCGACTACGCGCCATACGCGCAGCTTGGCGCGCTGGCAGGCCTCCGCTTCCGGCAGGAGGTGGAGCGGGCAATGTTTGCCGCGGGCGGCGCTACGCAGGTCGCGCCTGCGCAGCGGTTAACCGACTTTGTGGACGGCAGGGTATCGTCGTCGCTCGGCCCAACCTCCTACATCCCGGGGGTAACCACCGCGCCGCTGCACGCGCTTCTGCCCGAATTTATAGGCACGTCGCTGCGTCAGGCGTTCAGGGAGTTTGACAAAAAGATGCGCGGATACCTCACGCGCGAAGCCATGCTGCTGGCGGTGGAATCGCGCACCTCCTCGCCGGTGCGCATACCCCGCGACGCGCAAGCCCTGCAGCACGTTCAGATAGCCAACCTCTACCCCTGCGGCGAGGGCGCGGGCTACGCCGGAGGCATCACCTCGTCCGCCATGGACGGCGCCAGCTGCGCAGAGCGCATAGCCGAGCAGCGCCGGACAATTTTATCAGCATGATAGCGAAGATGATAGAAAAAAATTGCGGCGAAAGTAAAAATATTTCTCAAAAATATTTGGAGTGAAAACAGAAATGTGCTACCTTTGCCCACCCTTTTTAAGCAAGGGTATGGTAATTTGTTTTGGGAGCTTAGCTCAGCTGGTTTAGAGCATCTGCCTTACAAGCAGAGGGTCGGGGGTTCGAACCCCTCAGCTCCCACA
>JAITQP010000247.1 GCA_031288885.1 Prevotellaceae bacterium
ATTTTACCATGTAATATATTTTGTTTTTACCATGTTGTATTCTTCCGAAAGTTTAAAAAATACTGTTGATTCCTTGCCCGACCTCCCGGGGGTTTACCAATTTCTTGACGGGTTGGGGACGGTAATTTATGTGGGTAAGGCTAAAAATCTTAAGAAGCGGGTTTCTTCCTATTTTTTTGAGGGTCGGCATACAAGCCGTAAGGTGCAAGTGCTGGTTTCTAAAATTGTCAGCGTTAAGTTCCTTGTTGTTTCTACAGAGGCGGAGGCGTTTCTGCTGGAGAATGTTTGCATCAAGCAACATCAACCTCGCTACAACATCAACCTAAAGGATGACAAAACCTATCCGAGCATTTGTATTAAGAATGAAAATTTTCCAAGAGTTTTTTCTACAAGAAATATTGTTAAGGATGGCTCTAAGTATTTTGGTCCCTATCCCTCTGTGCAGACGGTGCATGTTTTGTTAGACCTTATCCGTGAACTTTACCCACTTAGAACATGCCATTTGAAGTTAGACTCTTTGGATATTGCGTCAAAAAAGTTCAATGCCTGTCTTGAGTTTCAAATGGGTAATTGCAAGGCGCCCTGTATTAGCAACCAAAGTGTTGAGGAGTATGATGAAAATATTGCTATGATTACATCTATTCTTAAAGGCGACCTTTCTACCGTGAAGAGCGCTGTGAAGAAGCAAATGCAGAACGCCTCCGCAGAGCTGCGCTTTGAAGAGGCTAACGAGCTGAAGGAAAAACTTTCTTTACTATCTGATTTTCAGAGTAAGTCCACTGTGCTTACCTCTAGCGGCAATGTTGACGTGTTTTGCTTGATTAAGGAGGGTACGCTTGCTTATAGCAACTTTATTCGAGTGTCGGAGGGCGCGGTTATTTATACCCATACTATAGAGTTTGCCAGCCCGCTTGATGATGAAATGGAAGATATGCTTTCCTTTGCCATTGCTGAGCTGAAGGAAATTGTCGGGGAGTTGAACAAAGAGTTGATAGTGCCTTTCCTTCCTGAGGTTGAGTTTGAGGGCGTCACATTTACCGTTCCGCAGCGCGGTGATAAGCTGAAGTTGCTGAACTTATCCGAGCATAACTGTAGGGTGTACATTGCCCACCGCATAGAGCAGGTGGAAAAGTTAGATCCGGATATTGCCATGGAACAGCGACTTATTAGCGTTAAGCAAGATTTACATTTAACAGAGTTGCCCTATCACATTGAGTGCTTTGATAATTCTAATACGCAGGGAACAAATCCTGTGGCAGCATGCGTTGTTTTTAAAAATGGGAAGCCCAGCAAAAAAGATTATCGTCACTTCTTGATAAAATCGGTAAGTTCTTCCAACGATTTTGCGTCAATGGAGGAAGTCATTTATCGTCGCTACCGTCGCTTGCTGGACGAGGGCGAAGAGTTGCCTCAGCTCATTGTAGTCGATGGCGGTAAGGGGCAGCTTAGCTCAGCAATCAATTCTCTGGAGAAGTTGGATTTAATGGGGAAGATCAGCATTGTTGGGTTAGCTAAGCGTCTTGAGGAGATCTTTCTCCCCAACGACCCAACACCTTTGTTCTTGAACAAAAATTCTTTTTCGCTTAGGCTCCTAATGCACCTGCGGGACGAAGCGCATCGATTTGGAATAACGTTTCATAGGAAACGGCGCTCGTCAAAAATGCTGCTTCACGAGCTCAACCACGTTTCCGGCGTAGGGGAAACGTCTGTGGAAAAATTACTCGCTAAGTACAAAACAATATCCCGAATTAGAGAGGCTGGTTATGAGGATGTTGCGCAGCTAATCGGGGCTCGCTCTGCAAATGCCTTGCTTGAGTCAGGGTTTTTTGCATTATAATGCATAATTATTTATTACCTTTGCATTTTTATTTACCGGTATTATGCTTGATTCCGTGAAAAATAGCGCCCACTTGTTGCCCCTGTTGGACTCCATGGAGGTACAACCGGAAAAAGTTTATGGCGCTGAAACGCAGCTAATAGCCTCTTCCTCCGTCGAGAAAGGTCTTAAGGGCATTGGACAACCCCGTCCGAATGTTGTTTTTTTCGACCTTAGATTTTCGTTGTCGTTATTTTTGCTGCTGTTTTTATCGGGTTTTTTTATTTTTTTTCGCAGAAATTTATCGAACTTTTGGACGCTTCTGCTGGATTTCAGAAAGTTCTGGAATTATAGACGGGCGCAGAGCTGGAACAATTTTTTGTTTTTCCTCTTTCTTTTCTTGTTTTCAGTTTCGTCTTTGTCGCTCTTCTTTGCCGAAGTTCTTCACAACTTCTTCCCTGTACTTACTGAAACAATGTCCTTTGGATCTTTGTTTGTTACGACTTGCGGTGCAATGTCCGGTTTCCTCTTGCTGCGGTTTTTCGTTAACTGGCTTATAGGTGTGGTTTCTAATGAAAAGCAGCTGTTGTCCGATATTATATACTCCCAGCTGCTGTTTTTTACTGCCATGGGGTTTGCCATAACGCCGCTTATTTTAGTAAAAAACTTTTGCATCGACGCTTTTGCCGGAAGTATTTTTATGTTGCTATACGTTTTGCTGTTACTGATATTTGTCATGTATTTTTTTAGAACGATAAGACTTTTTATACAAGAAAATAATTCCATTTTCTTTTGGATTTTGTACTTTTGCACCGTTGAAATTTTACCGATAATAGCTGCTATAAAATTTTTAGGAGGAATTTAAAAAAGGAAATATGTCTATAAAAATCAAGAAGATACTAATATCGCAACCGGAGCCGACGAGTGAAAAATCTCCCTACTCCGAATTGGCCGAAAAGTATGGCTTAAAGTTCGATTTTCATCAATTTATCCAAGTTGAAGGGGTTTCTGCAAAGGAGTTCCGCAACCAGCGTATCAACATATTGGATCACTTTGCCGTTGTTTTTACCAGCAAAACAGGTGTTGACAATTTTTTTCGGATAGCGGAAGAGTTTAAAGTTCCCATTCCCGAAACGATGAAGTATTTTTGTATTTCAGATTCGGTGGCATTTTATCTTCAAAAGTATATTATTTACCGAAAGCGGAAAATATTTTATGCTGCAACGGGGCTTTTTAAAGATCTCATTACAATTATGTCAAAGCAGAGGCCTGATGGAGGGCGCTTTTTGCTTGTGCTTTCCGACGTGTATAAAGCCGAAATCCCGCAGCTGATGGATAAGTCAAAGTTCAAATACACAAAGGGGATTTTTTATAAAACGGTTAGCAGAAACCTTTCCAACATTGATATAAAATCGTACGATGTGTTGGCGTTCTTTAGCCCGCAGGGAATAAAATCCTTGTTTTATAACTTCCCGAATTTTAAGCAAAATAAGACAATCATTGCAGCTTTTGGTCCAACTACGGCCAAAGCTATAAAAGATGCCGGACTTACGCTTAACATTCCGGTTCCAACCCCTGAAGCATTGTCTATGCCCTCTGCGCTGGAACTTTACATAAAGCAGCAATCCAAATCGGCTAAGGACGTTAAAGTTGAAAAGGTTGACAAGCAAGCAAAGAAAGCGGTTGAGGTGGAAAAAGAGCCCATCAAATTGCCGGAGCAACCTGCAAAAAAATCGGCTGATATGAAGGTGGTTATTAAGCCGGCAGTAAAACCTGCGGCCAAAGCTACAAAATCAACAGCAAAACCTGATGCAAAACTTGTAAAATCTGTGGCCAAAGCTACAAAGTCAACGCCAAAGCCTGTAAAATCACCGGTAAAGCCAGCTAAACCAGCGCCAAAGTCGTCTGCAAAGCCCGCTAAGGCTGTGGCAAAGTCTGCGACAAAGTCCACAAAACCAGCAACAAAGGTTGTGAAAACAGCGGTAAAGCCTGCAAAACCTGCAGTAAAGACCACAAAATCAGCGACAAAATCAGCAAAACCAGCAACAAAGGTTGTTAAGCCAGCGGCAAAACCTGCAAAGCCCGTGACAAAGTCAGCAACAAAACCTGCAAAACCCGCAGCAAAATCTGCAAAGTCGGTGGCAAAATCTGCAAAGCCGGTGGCAAAACCGAATAAGTCCAAACCTGCAAAGCCCGCTGTAAAGTCTGCTAAGTCAGCGAAAAAGTCCGCAAAGTAGGTAGCAAAGGTTTAAGCGTTGGTTGGAAGATCTGAAAGATAAATATGGTTTCTCAATGAAACTCAAAAGTATGATTACCTTAAACGATGAAAAATAGCCTTTCCGCTACTGAGTTTTCAGCTGTCTTTGCCAAGGGAAATGCAACGGTTTCTTTTCCTGTTAAGATGATAGCCTACGTGCAGCCGTCAGTGGAAAATACAACTATGGTAAAAACGGCATTTGCCGTGCCCAAACGGATGATTAAAAAGGCAACCGCACGAAACCGGATAAAAAGACAGCTGCGTGCTGCTTTTCAAAGGCAGGAAAATGTTTTACGTGAAACATTTTTGTCTAAGCCTAACGCTTATAATCTCATTTTTATGTATTGCGACAGCAAAAAAGATGTTGCATTTGATGCCCTCGAAAAATCTATTTATGAAAATGTTAAAACATTGGGTAGTAATATTGAATAGATGTTTATCTCAACCGTTCATTTTGTTATTGAAAGGTTATAAGCGTTTTGTTTCCCCAATTTTCCCTCCCGCATGTCGCTATACGCCCACCTGTTCGGAGTATGCAGTTGAGGCTTTTCAGAAGCATGGACTTTTTGCGGGATTTTTTTTGACGGTCAAGCGTCTTTTGTCCTGCAACCCTTGGGGCGGAAGCGGGTATGACCCTGTGCCGGATAAACTTTGTAAACCAAAAAACAGTAAATACCATGCGCACTATCGGTAAAAAAATAGCGCTTGTTACGCTAATCTGCTTATGTACAACACCTTTGTTTGCTCAATCGGCGTCTTTTCGGCTGGCAAAAAATATAGACGTATTTTTTTCTATACTGCAAGAACTTGATTTGTACTACGTTGATACGGTTAACCACGACTTGATGATAACCAATGCTATCAACGACATGCTTGAATCGCTTGATCCTTACACGGTTTTCATTCCAGAATCGGAGGTGAGCGATTTTGATTTTACTACCACAGGGCAGTATGGCGGAATAGGCGCGCTTATCCGCAAGCGCGACAACAGCCGGATAGAAATAGTGGAGCCGTATGAGGGATTTCCTGCCGACAAGGCGGGCATAAAAGCCGGCGATGTTGTGCTGGCTGTGGACGGCGTAAATGTGAACAGCAAAAACGTATCTGATGTTAGCGCGTCGCTTAAGGGAGAGAAGGCAACCGACTTGACATTGAAAATGTTAAAGCTGCGCACAAAAGATACGGTGGACGTGACGCTAAAGCGCGCACAAATTCAGCTGCCAAGCGTGCCGTACTCCGCTGTTCTTGAGGGTGGGGTGGGCTATATCTATTTTTCCACTTTTACCAAAGATTGCTTTGATGAAGTTAAAAACGTTGTCAATCAACTTAAAATAGATGGCGCAACGAGCCTTATTTTCGACTTGCGTAGCAATACCGGAGGTTTGCTGGACGAGGCGGTGAAAATCGTTAACCTTTTTGTTCCCAAAGGGCAAGAGGTGGTGAACGTGCGCGGCAGGGTAGGGCGTCCGATAAAATATAAAACCGAAAGCCAGCCGTTGGATGTGAATATTCCGCTGGTGGTGCTCATCAACAGCTTGTCCGCGTCGTCGTCGGAGATTGTGGCGGGAGCGTTGCAGGATTTGGACAGGGCGGTAGTCGTTGGTCAGCGCAGCTACGGCAAGGGGTTGGTGCAAAGCGTTAGGCCATTGCCATTCAATGAAAAGTTGAAAATAACCACTGCAAAATACTATACGCCAAGCGGCAGATGTGTACAGGCAATCGACTATACTCACCGTAATCCGGATGGGAGCGTAGGGAAAATTCCCGATTCTTTGGTGCACAAATTTACCACCCGCGCGGGACGCACCGTTTTTGACGGAGGAGGCGTAACGCCGGATGAAGCGTTGCCGTCAGCCGCATCGCCCCAAATTCTGCAACGCCTGTACGAAAAAAATCTGCTCTTTGACTTTGCAAGCCGCTTTTACGTGGAAAATGATACGATAGAAATTCCTTCAAAGTTCAAGTTAAAGGACGATGACTACCAGAAATTTATAGAATTTGTCAAGGAGGCAGGATTTACCTACGAAACGTCGTCTTCACATGCGCTGAACGTGATGATTGCCTCTTTGAAGAGAGAAAAATACTACGAAGATTTGGAAAATGATTTGCAAGCCTTGTCCGAAAAAATAACCCCAAACGTGGAAAAAGATTTGCTGCGCTTCAAAGGCGATATTGTCAACCTTTTGGAGGCAGAAATCGTTTTTCGCTACTACTACCAAAGAGGTCGCATGGAGATTAGCACCGCCTACGATGCTGAGGTGCTGCGCGCCAAGGAAATTTTGCTCAACAGAGAGCTGTATAAATCTTTTTTGAAACCTCCGGTTACAGCAAGCAAGTAAGTATAAAGTGTAAATTTACAAATGATTACGTTTAAAAACATAGACAAATTTTCGATACGCTACTTTTTGCTATACGTTTACGTGCGGTTTGTTTTCCGGCATATCTACCTGAAACAGTTTAAAGTAGTGGGACTTGAGAATATCCCCAAGCCCAATGAGCCGCTTCTTATCGTGTGCAACCACCAGAGCGGTCTCAACGACGCGCTGGCTATTCTGTTCATGTTTCGCGACTACCGCCAGCCGGTTTTTGTTGCTCGCGGCGATATGTTTCGCAAAACATTTGTATCCAAACTATTGCGCTTTGTAAAAATCATGCCTGCCTTTCGCTCTATGGATGGCGATAATCCCCTGCTCAACTATCAGTTATTTGACGAGTTTGCCGACGTTTTTGACAACCACCACACGCTGATGATGTTCCCCGAAGCGGGGCACGAGAGCACCTACACGCTGGGGCGTTTTCGCAAAGGATTTGCGCGGATGGCGTTTTATGCCGAAAAAAGAAGCGACTATACGCTGGGGTTGAAGATTTTACCGGTAGCCAACCACTACTCCGGCTACTTCAACTTTCGCGAGAAGTTGGCTATAGTGGTGGGCAAACCCGTGGAAATTTCGGAGTATTTGCCGCTGTACAAGGAAAATCCTAAAAAAGCCGCGCTTACCCTTGCAAAGGATATGCGCGAGCGCGTGAACGACCTCATGCTGAACATTAAAAGTCGCGAGCAGTATCCCATATACAATTTTATACGAGCGATTTACGAGCGTCGCTATGTGCAGCGCATGGGCTGGAAGGAGTCCTATTTTCCTAACATGCTCAGGGCAAGCAAGGTCATTATAGCGCGCCTTGAAAGTTTGCATTTGTCGAACTTAAAGCAGCAGTCGGGGCTTTTTGAAACGGCGCAGAGCTTCAAAGACGGACTGGAGAAGTTGCGCCTGCGCTCGTGGCTTTTTGAGTGCAAGCACAACGTGCGTGCGCTAATGCTACGTACGCTAAGTATGATTTGTTTGCTGCCGTTCTTTTGTTACGGCTATGTGCTCAACATCGCTCCATTCAATCTTCCACGCTTGATAACCAATAGAATAAAGAAAGATATCATATTACGTCCAACCGTTGCGTTTGGGATTTCGGTATTTATAACGTTTCCAATCTGCTACTTTTTGCTTACGCTTGCCTGTGGGCTTGCCTCCGGAAGCGCGCTGGCTACGTTGCTGTTTTTCGCCTCCTTACCGCTGGGGCTGATATTTTTTGACGCCTACCGCAAGCACTACGTTAAGCTGCGCGGGCGCTGGCGGTTCTTTTTCCTCCGAAGGCAAAAAAATAAGCTGTTTGAGCAAACACATGAGCAATTTGTTCAAGTCATGGCGGAAATGGACGTGATAATGAGTTGATTATTTTGTAGAATTGAAAATATAAATTTAGGTATAAATTGCTTCTCCGTTCCGATATTAACCTCATGGCGCCTGTTGGCTCGTACGAATCGCTGGCGGCCGCTGTTCAGGCGGGAGCCAACTCCGTTTACTTTGGCGTTGAAAAGCTGAACATGCGGGCGCGCTCTTCAGCCAACTTTACCCTTGCCGACTTAAAGCAAATTGTGCAAATTTGCAAGGAAAACGGTATGGAATCGTACCTTACGCTCAACATCATATTTTTTGACAGCGAAATTGGCGCTATGCGCAACATTGTGTCGGCGGCAAAGGCTGCCGGCATTACCGCGATAATTGCCTCCGACCAATCGGTGATTAGCGTTGCGCGCGAGGCGGGGGTTGAGGTGCACATTTCCACGCAGCTCAACGTAAGCAACCTCGAGACCTTAAAGTTTTACGCCAACTTTGCCGATGTAATTGTTTTGGCAAGAGAGCTCAACCTTGAGCAGGTGAAGTATATTCATCAGCAAATTGTAAAGCAAGATATTCGGGGGCCGCGCGGTAATCCGGTGAAGATAGAAATGTTTTGTCACGGCGCGCTTTGCGTTGCCACCTCCGGAAAGTGCTACATGAGCTTGCACGAGAACGGTTTTTCTGCCAACCGTGGCGAGTGCCTGCAAAGTTGCCGCCGCTCCTACCTTGTAACCGAAAAGGAATCCGGTAAAGAGCTTGAAATAGACCATGATTACATCATGTCTCCTAAGGATTTATGTACGATTGGTTTTTTGGATAAAATGCTTGACGCCGGTGTTCGCGTTTTCAAGGTGGAGGGGCGCGCCCGCTCGGCGGAATACGTAAAAAAGGTGTGCCAATGCTACAACGAAGCATTTGAAGCAATTATTGATGGCAGCTATGCTAAAGAAAAAGTAGACAAGTGGCTATATGAGTTATCTACGGTGTTCAACAGAGGTTTTTGGGATGGCTACTACTTGGGTCAGCGCTTGGGCGAGTGGAGCAAAGCGTACGGCTCTAAGGCAATACGGCGTAAGCTCTATGCGGCAAAGGCTACCAACTACTTTGCCCAGCTAAATGTTGCTGAATTTTTAGTTGAAGCAGGGTCGATAAAAGTTGGTGATGAGGTGTTGGTTATAGGCCCCACGACCGGCGTGATGGAGCTATGCGTGTCGCAGCTGCGCGTGGATACGGGCGCGGAAGTACAGCAAGTTTCCAAAGGGCAAATCTTCTCCATGCCGGTTTCCGGCAAAGTACGCCGCGCGGACAAGCTGTACCTTTGGAAAAAATAAATTTACAAGGATTTGTTATTGTTGCTGGCGTTTAAATTGTTGGTGTGCCTGTACGCCGCGGATTTCTCCGTAGGAGTATTTTTGGTTTAGCATTGCAACGATTTGCGTTAGGGTTTTTTGCTCTGCCGTTTTTAGGGTTGCTTCTATCTCGCAAATTTGCTCGTCGCTTAGCCACTTATGGATATCGAGGTCGCCGGAGGCTATCAGCTGCACAAAGTGCGTTTCTACGGTGCTCGTGGAGATGTTGCGCGTCTGCGCTATTTGCGCCATCGTTTGTCCGGCGTTGAACATTTCCAGCGTTCTTTTTGCCGAATCACCCTTTACCGGCTTGTACTTTTCCTTGACAGACGCTACCTCTACCTCTTCACGCTGTGGCGGTTCTATTTCTACCAACACTATATCGCCGTACTTTATTACCTGTACCTTTTTTAGCATAAGCAATATATCTACCTCTACCTCCATTAACTCTTTAAGGTACTCTTTTACCCTAACGGCTTTTTTGATTTGCGCTGCGTGGGCTTGCAGAGGTAGCAATATATCGCTGTAAATGTTGGGGTAAAAGTAGTTTGCAGCCTTTTCCACGCGCTGCTGCAAGGCTTGCGTGTCGCCGGTTTGTTGCGTGTAGGCAAGGAGCTTGTCCAGCACAGGAATAAATTTGTCGGCAACTTCCTTTAGCGAGTTAGCTTTTTGGTAGATTTGCAGCGACAGCTGTTGCGCCTTTTCCTGTTCCGGAATTTTTTTCGCCGGAACGAGGTCAAGAAATCTTCTGGTAGCGTTGACTAAAGGCAGAAAGTTGAATATTGCACGGATTTTTTTGGCGCAAAATCGCGGTTTTTCTATTAGTAGCGTTTGTTGAAGCGTACTAATGGAATCTTCTCGTTCTGAAAATTCTATAACGTTACTATCAGTGGTGATGCTTTCGGGCGTTATGCGCGATTGCAGCACAAGTCCGGCAAGGGCGGTGCAGCGGCTGAGCGCCACGTAAACCTGCCCGGGCGCAAACGCCTGCGCTGCATCGATAATAACGCGGTCAAAGGTTAGCCCCTGACTTTTGTGAATGGTGATAGCCCAAGCAAGGCGTATGGGATACTGCGTAAACGAGCCGAGCACCTCTTCGCTCACTGAGTTTTTTTCTTTGTTGAGCGAGTAGCGGATATTTTTCCATGTTTCGAGCCCGACTGTCAGCTCCGAAAAGTTGGGGTCTACCGGCTGCACCTTGATTTCCTTGTCGCTGATTTCCGAAACAACCCCCAGCATGCCGTTGTAATACTTCCGGTATTGCCCCGTATCGTTCTTTATAAAAATAACTTGTGCGCCCTTTTTCAGCACCAGCTCCATGTCGGTAGGCAGTGAATGGTCAGAAAAATCGCCGTCTATAGTGCCCCGATAGCGGAACTCCCTGCCGGTTAGCGCCTGCAGCTTTTGCATATTTATGCGGTCAACACGGTAGTTGTGCGTTGATAGCATGACGTAGCGTTCATCGTCCGAAGGTTTGAAGTTATACTTAAAGTGCTCATTTAACATGCCTATATCAATGCTGCTTAAGTTGCCGTGCCGTACTTTGTTGAGCAGGTCAATAAACTTTTGCTCCTTTTGGCGGTAGATTTTTTTCAGCTCAATATGCAGCGGAGACGCTTTTTCCCAAACTTTGGAGTGAAAAAAGAATAAGCTTTGATAGTGCGGAGCCAACAGCCCCCATTCGTTTTCTGTTGCGACAGGCGGGAGCTGAAATACGTCGCCAATGTAGAGCATTTGCACGCCGCCAAAAGGCTGCATGCTGCTCCGGTAGCGCCGTAGCGAAGCGTCAACTGCATCGAGCAGGTCGGCGCGCACCATGCTGATTTCGTCAATAACCAGCGTATCAATGCTCCTCAACAAGTCGATTTTTTGCTTTGTCATGCGAAATCGTGCCGTGTTTTCGCTGTAGCCTACCCCCGGGATGTAGGGCTCAAACGGCAGCTGGAAGAGCGAGTGTAGCGTTACGCCGCCGGCGTTGATGGCGGCTACGCCTGTGGGCGCCGCTACCAGCAATTTTTTGTCGCTGTGCTCGCGGAGGAAGCGGAGAAAGGTGGTTTTTCCGGTACCCGCTTTTCCGGTAAGAAAAACATGCCGCGGCGTGTTGTTTATGAAGTCCAACGCCAGCTGAAATTCTTGATTGGAGAGGTCTGGGTTTGTCATCATAGAATAAATTAGTTAAGTTAAGAATCTTCCTTACTTCTTCAGCGGTACAATCAGCTTGACCAGCTTGAGGGCAAGGTCGGTAAAAATGATTTTCGGGTTGCCGTTTTGCCCAAGGTGCTGCAAGGCAAGGTTAAACTCTTCGTACAAGCGAAAGATGTTGTCGGGGTTGATAAACAGGGAGAATTTTGCGCTAAAATCCGCTTCTTCTCCAGCTAAGTATACTGCTTCATTCACCTGCTGGTTTAGGATAAAGTTTTCGCGTACCATTCGTTGAGCGTAGAGCAAAAAATTCTTTTGCCACTCGCGCCCCTGCCCCGCGATTTTTTCGGCTTGCTGTATGAGCAGGATTATATTTTCGGCTTTGCTGGCGTAGCTTAGGCGCATGAGCGTTGCAAATTGCTCAAAGTAGTCGCGCTTATCGTCGCTTTGTCCGGCTATGCGTCGCGCCTCCACCACGCTGCCGTTGGCGAGGTGCGCCAGCGTGCTCGCTTCAAGCTGAGGTAGATTGAACTCCCGCAAAATCATATCCGCAAGCGCGCTATCGTCCACCGGAGGTACGCTCACCAGCTGGGTGCGCGAAAGAATGGTCTTGAGCATTAGCCTCGAATTTTCGGCAACGAGCAAAAAGAGCGTTTGCGCAGGCGGCTCCTCAATGAGCTTCAGCAGCTTGTTGGCGGCAACCGTGTTCATGCGCTCGGGCAGCCAAATGAGCATAATCTTGAAGCTTCCCTCAAAGGATTTTAGCGAAAGCTTGCGCATGATGGCTTCGGCCTCGTGCGTGCTGATGTTGCCCTGCTTGTTGTCGAGGCTGAGGCTTTCGTACCACGCCTGCTCGGTGATGTAAGGACTTTGGAGCAGCTTTTGCCTCCACTGCGCCAAAAACATATCGCTCACGGGGTTTTTTTCGCTTGATTTGGACGAATTGACCGGAAAGGCAAAGTGAAAATCGGGGTGTACCAGCTTATGCACCTTTGCGCAGGCGCTGCATACGCCGCAAGCGTCGGCGTCGGAGGGATTTTCGCACATAACGTACTGCGCGTAAGCCAGCGCCAGCGCCAGATTTCCGCTGCCCTCCCTGCCCAAAAACAGCTGCGCGTGGCTCACACGCCCCTCGCGTACAGCGCGTGCCAGCTTGTGCTTGAGCGCCTCATGTCCTATGACTTCGCTAAATAGCATGGGTATAAATTATTTATAGTTTCCGAACGGCTACATTTTGGGGCATCGCTTAAGCTCATTTTCCTGCTTTTCTTTGTCAAACAACAGGCGATAGGTGGCGTGCGTTTTGTAGATTTTGCCGCCCAGCTGCTGCTGAAATCGCATCATCGGGAGGTCGAAATCGCCAATCCACGTAAATTCAACGTCTTGGTAGGGAAACCCTTTGCGAAGGGCAACCTTGGCAAGCTCCACTACCAATGCTTCCTCTAATCCGCGCCCCCGAAACTCGGGCACAATGCCGAACGCCAACCCCATGGCGCGCGTGCATACCTTTTTTACGCGCAGCAGATACCAAAATTTCAGCGCCTTGAGTAAGCTCAGCTTGCCGCCGCCCAAACGCTTCACCACCGCGTTGACTTCGGGGATTTGCAGGAGAAAACCCACAGGCTCGTCGTCGTGGTAGGCAAACAGGCTCAGCCGGTGGTCGATAATGGGCTTAATTGCCGCCAGCGCGGCGCCGGCTTGCTCGGGCGTCATTTGCGCTACGCCGGAGTGGTGCGCCCATGCGCGGTTGTAAACGCTGCAAAAATCCTGCGCAAATTGCTGCAAATTGCTGCTATTGGTGCGCCGGAACGTGTAGCGCGGGTTGCTCGCCACCCGTGCGGCTTCGGCGCGAATGCTGTCCGCTATGCCGTTCGGCGAAACCGGACGCAGGTACGAGTACTGGTAAAAGTAGCTCTTGAAGCCGTACGCCTCAAAAAAATCTTTGTAGTACGGTGGGTTGTAATTCATGCCGTACGAGGGCTGCGTAAATCCGTCCACCAGCAACCCCCACCAGCGCTCGCAGCCGCCAAAGCTAACAGGCCCATCCATTGCCTCCATGCCGCGCACCTCCAGCCAGCAGCGGCATGCGTTGAACAGGGTGAAAGCGACCTCCTGATTGTTGATGCACTCAAAAAATCCCATTCCGCCCGTAAGCTGTTCGCTACGGCAAGCCGCGTTGGGGTTGACAAATACCGCTACGCGCCCAACCATTGCGCCCTCTTCGTCTTGCAGCATGAAGCGTGCCGCCTCGCCGCCGGTTTGCAGCAGCGTGTTTTTGGCGTAACAAAAAACGCGCTCCACGTCGCTATCCAGCGGATGAACGTAG
>JAITQP010000092.1 GCA_031288885.1 Prevotellaceae bacterium
TCCACCGGCGTGGTCTGGGCGCGCAGGGCGGTCAACTTGAGTGCCACGGCGGTGTTGTTGGCCTTGGTTTGCAGCTCGTACTCACCGTCTCGGTTAAGGTCGCTACCCAGCCGGGCGGCCACCTCGTCGCCCTTGGTGTCGGTTTCCATGCCCACCACCAGTATCACCAGCTTGGGCTTTTGCTGCGCGTAGGCAGTCATCGTGCTTACTGCCCCAACGAGCAGCAAAGCACATAAATAAATCTTGTAGCTCTGTTTCATTTTTTTTGTTTTTTGAATTTTCGCTTACTCTTTTACAGGATTTTCAGCATTACCTCCTTTGAGTTTGGACAATAAAAAAAGCGTGAAACTCAACTGCTTCCCGACATTTGTGGTATTTGGCGTAACCAAGACTAAATAGGAATAAGTTAAGTTCACGCGTGAGCGTGAACATTGTCACTTATTCTTCCTTAGTCCATTATTAAATCGCCAAATTTTCAAATGTTGAAGAATAAAAGCTCAATGCTTCTTATGTATATCTTAAAAGTGTGCGCGCATTACTGCGCTGTATATGTCATAGGCACAAAAATTTTTATGTGTTCAGCTGCAAAGGTAAAAACATTTTTTGTTAATACAAGCAATAGGGGGTGATTTTTTTCTTTCGCGAGGCGTGCATTTCTGGATTCCTCCGCTCCGCGCGCTCGTACCTCGCGCGCGTCGGTCGGAATGACGGAAATGGTGGCGACAGTGGTATGCAAAAAGGGCGGGTTTGAAACCCGCCCCTATGGTGTGCACGCTTTGCGCCATTAACCATTAATCATTAACCATTAACCATTGTCTTCGCTATTCGGTAAATGCCGGCGGCGTCGAAGCCGCACTCGGCTTGGAGCTGCGACATGGGGCCGTGCTCCACAAACCTGTCGGGGATGCCAAGGCGCGTGACCTGCACGCTGTAGCCGTTTTCGGTGAAAAATTCGGCGACGGCGCTCCCCATGCCGCCAACAATCGCGCCATCCTCTACCGTAATCACGCGCGAAAAGCGCCTGCCCACTTCGCGCAGCACCTCCTCGTCCAGCGGCTTGGCAAAGCGCATGTCGTAGTGCATGACGTAAATGCCCTCCTCCTCCAGCCGGCGCGCCGCCTGCTCCACAAAGTTGCCCGCGTGCCCAAGGCTCAGCACGGCAAGGTGGCTTCCGCTGCGGAGGAGGCGGGCTTTTCCCACCGGTATCTCCTCAAAGGGCTTTTGCCACTGCACCGTCACGCCGCTCCCGCGCGGGTAGCGGATGGAAAACGTGCGCCGGTGCGGCAGCTGCGCCGTGTACATCATGTTGCGCAGCTCCACCTCGTTCATGGGGGCTGCCACCACCATGTTGGGGATGCAGCGCAGGTAGGCTACGTCGTAGGCGCCGTGGTGCGTGGCGCCGTCCTCGCCCACCAGCCCGCTGCGGTCGAGGCAAAAGACAACGTGGAGGTTTTGCAGCGCCACGTCGTGGATGATGGAGTCGTAGCCGCGCTGCATGAAGCTTGAGTAAATGTTGCAGAAGGGGATTTTGCCGGCGGCCGCCAGCCCCGCGGAGAACGTTACGGCGTGCTGCTCGGCGATACCCACGTCGAAGGCGCGGTGGGGCATCTTCTCCATCATGATGTTCAGCGACGAGCCGGTGGGCATGGCGGGGGTGATGCCCACAATTTTGTCGTTTTGCTCGGCGAGCTCCACAATCGTTTCGCCAAACACGTGCTGGTAGAGCGGCGGCTGCTCCGCCTTGCTGGCGCTGATGCGCTCGCCGGTGTTCCGGTCAAAGGTGCCGGGCGCGTGCCACAGGGTTTGGTTTTCCTCGGCGGGCTTGTAGCCTTTTCCCTTTACGGTGAGCACGTGCAGCAGCTTGGGGCCCGGGATGTTCTTCATCATCTCCAGCGTGCTCACCAGCTGGAGCACGTCGTGCCCGTCAACGGGGCCAAAGTAGCGGAAGTTGAGCGCCTCAAAGAGGTTGCTCTGGCGCAGGATGGAGGATTTGACGGCAATGATGGTTTTTTGGAGGAAGAGGCGAATGGACTTCAGCCGCGCCGTTCGCTGCCAGACCTCATTCTTCACCCTGTTGTACACCGGCGAGGCGGTTATCCTCGTGAGGTACTCGTTGAGCGCGCCCACGCTGGGGTCTATCGCCATTTTGTTGTCGTTGAGGATGACGAGCAGGTTTGACTTTTCGATGCCCGCGTTGTTCATCCCCTCAAAGGCCATTCCGCCGGTCATGGAGCCGTCGCCAATGATGGCCACCACCTGCCGCTGCTCGCCCTGCATTTTTGCGGCCACGGCCAGCCCCAGCGCCGCCGAGATGGAGGTGGAGGAGTGCCCTGTGCCGAACGCGTCGTACTCGCTTTCGGACATTTTGGGGAAGCCGCTGATGCCCTGATAGCGGCGGTTGCAGGCAAAGAGCTTGCGCCGCCCCGTCAGGATTTTGTGGGCGTAGGCCTGATGCCCAACGTCCCACACCAGCTTATCGTAGGGAGTGTTATATACGTAGTGGAGGGCCACCGTGAGCTCCACCACGCCAAGGCTGGCGCCAAAGTGCCCCGGGTTTTCCGACACCTCGTCGATGATGAAATCGCGCACCTCCCTGCACACCTCCGGCAGCAGGCGCTTGTCCAGCCGCTTCAAGTCCAATGGAAAGTCAACCGTATCCAGCAATGGGTATTTACCTTGGTGCATACTTGCAAAGTTTAACAAAGTGAAGCCGCAAAGGTAGTAAAGTTTGGGGGTTTACTCGCTACTTTTGTTCTTAAAAATTCTTTACCTAATATGAAGCATCCATTTTGTTTTCTAACTATCGCATTGCTCTGCATAGCTTCGTCGTGCATTGCCCCCAAAAAATTTCAGGATTTACAGGCGCAGAAAGCCATCTGCGACGATAAAAACGCACAGCTCGAGTCGGAAAATGACGGCCTGAGGGAGCAAAACACGCAGCGCCAGCAGCGCGAGGAGCAGCAGAACAACCACATGCTGCAGCTGCAAGACACCATTGGGCTGCTGCTGGACGAGCAGCGCATGCTGAACAACCGCTACGCCGACCTGATGAAGGCGCAGGAGGCGCTGCAAACGGGCAGCCGGCAGGAAATTCGCGACCTGCTCAAGCAGCTTCAGCAAAATCAGGAGGCCATGCAGCAAAAGGAAAACCAGCTCTTCAGCGCGGAGCAGGCGCTCAACGAGCGCACGCTGGCGGTGCAGAAGCTCGAGAATGAGCTCAACGAGCGTAACCAAAAGCTGATAGCGCTGCAGCAAGCCCTCTTTCAGAAAGACTCCATTGCGCAAGCCCTGCGCAAAAAGGTTGCCGACGCGCTGCTGGGCTTCGAGGGCAAAGGTCTGACCGTCACCATGCGCGACGGGAAAGTATACGTTTCGCTCGACGAAAAGCTGCTCTTTGCCTCGGGCAGCGCCACCGTTGACCGGCGCGGCGCGGAGGCCATCGGCAGCTTAGCAAAGGTGCTGGAGCAAAACCCCGACATCAACGTAACCATCGAGGGGCACACCGACGACGTGCCCTACAAAGGCTCGGGGCAGCTGGTGGATAACTGGGACTTGAGCGTGAAGCGCGCCACCTCCGTTGTGCGCATTATGCTCAACAACACCAGCATTGAGCAATCGCGGGTAACGGCGGCAGGGCGCGCCGAGTTTGTGCCCCTGCAAGCCGGCAAAACCCCCGAGGCGCGGCAGGCCAACCGCCGCATTGAGGTCATCCTTGCCCCCAAGCTCGACGAGGTGTTTAAGCTGCTGGAAAATTGACGCAAGCTAATTCTCAATTCGTAATTCCTAATTCGTAATTTTTAATTCTTAATTCCCATGCTGCTCTCCATTACGTGGAACATTGACCCCGAAATATTTTCCATCGGCATCGTTCATGTGCGCTACTACGGCGTGCTGTTTGCGCTGGCGTTTGTGTGCGACTACCTAATTTTTTCGCGCTTCTTCAGGCGCGAAAAGCTGCCCCTGCCGCTGCTCGACGCGCTCACCATGTGGGCGGTGATTTTTACCATCGTTGGGCTACGCCTTGGTCACTGCCTGTTCTACGAGCCAGCCCACTACCTCTCGCACCCTTGGGATATGCTGAAAATCTGGGAGGGCGGCTTGGCGAGCCACGGCGCGGCAATTGCGCTGCCGCTGGGGCTATGGCTATTCTGCCGAAAGCACAAGATGAGCTACCTCTGGCTGCTCGACCGAATTGTGATTGTGGTGGCGCTCACGGGCTTCTTCATCCGCATCGGCAACCTGATGAACTCCGAAATCTACGGCATACAAACCTCCCTGCCGTGGGGCTTCATCTTTGAGCATCGCCACGAGCTTGCGCCCAAGCACCCCACGCAAATCTACGAGGCGCTCGCCTACCTGCTGATATTCCTCCTCCTCCTGCACATCTACGTAAAGAAAGACAGCCTGCGCCGGCGCGGAGGATTTTTGTTCGGCGCGTTCCTGACGCTGGTCTTCACGTTTCGCTTTTTGGTGGAGTTCATCAAGGAGCGTCAGGTTGATTTTGAGGAGGGAATGCCGCTTGATATGGGGCAGCTGCTCAGCATCCCCTTTGTGCTGCTGGGCGTATTCATGCTCATCTACAGCCTCCGGCGCGAGCCGGATAGCAAGCCTTTTGTCCTTAAGTTGTCGGATTTTCAGCCGAACGCGGGAGCTAAGGCTCAACGCAAAGGCAAAAGTAAAGCAACTAAGTAACATTGAAAGTTAAGTGATGAGGTATTTTTTCCTACCTTTTCTTTTTGCGGTAATGCTCACCGGCGCGTGCGTGGAGCGCGTCACCATTGACACGAACAGCCAAAGCCCCAAGCTGGTGGTAGTGGCTATGCTCACCACCGACACCGTTCCGCAGGTGGTAACGCTCACGCAATCGACCAACTTTTTTGGCGGGGACACCTGTCCGGTTGTCTCCACGGCAAAGGTGTGGATAAACGATACGCCGCTCCCGTTTGACGCCGAAAAGGGCGCTTACGTCACCCAAGGTCGCTTTGACGTTAAGTCCGGCGCGCTCTACAAGCTGCGCATACTTTGCGACATGAACGGCGACGGCGCGGACGAGGAGTTTTGGGCCGAAGACGTTGTGCCCCACAGCATATCGATACCGCAAGTCATACTAACGCCCCTGAACATGGACATCGATACCAACCGCTACGCCCCACCCTTTATTGTTTCCGCCATCTTTATGCGTAGCAACACCAACGACAACTATGTTCGCGTCACCGAATACTATCAGGGCAAGCAGCGGACGGAGAAGCTATCGCAGTATGCTGTAGGCAGCGTTCCATACGGTTTTACCAACGTTGTTCCGGTGCCAACCATTGCCACCATCACCCGCAGCGGCTTCCTGCTGGACGGGCAACCCGACACCGTTTTTTACTGCCCGTTCGATACGGTGAGCTTTGGGGTGAGCACCCTGAGCGAGGCGCTGTTTCGCTACATTACGACGGCGCAAACGGAGAGTCGGGGCAGCAACCCCATGTTTGGCGGCGCGCCGGCTAACGCGGAGAGCAACATTCACGGCGAAAACGTGGTGGGATGCTTTGGCGCCTACGCAGCCGGCAAGCCCAAGTCCATTGTGCTACCCATGAACACCAAAACGCTGGACGGCGACAACATTTGGTTCAACCTGAAAGATACCTCCCTGTGCATCGGCATACGCGAAGAGGGCACTGCGACCTACCTTACCGGCGCACGAGCGGGAGAGCTATACTTTCAAATGCAAGGCGTTGACCACCGAATCAAAGGATTTTGGGCGCATAAGGGGAGCGATGTTAGGGGAGCCTCAAGGTTTGAGATGAAAAGCTACGACGAATTTTGGGGTGAAGGAGAGGATGAGAAGTGGCATAGGGGACGGGGACGGGGAAGGCGCTAATGGTCATTTGAGAAACCATTCTTTATTTTCCCTCCACCATTTACGGCTCACCTCATCTGCCAGCGCAGCCACATCCTCCTGCTTTGCCTCAGAGCCTGCCGTTGCATCCAGATAGGTGGCGTAGTTTATCAGCCGCTGAAGGTCTTCGGGTCTTACTTTGGGGCTCAGCGTGAGCACAATCTTTGT
>JAITQP010000099.1 GCA_031288885.1 Prevotellaceae bacterium
TAGTGATTAATGATTAACCATTAGTGCTTAGCGGCGCAAAGCGTGCGGGACATTGCGAGCGGAGCGAAGCACGCGTAGTAGGATTGGCTACATAGACCTTATATAGAGCACTTTCCGCCACAAAAAAAAGATTTTCCCGCTGGGGAAAATCTTTTTTCATGCGCTGACGCGAAAAGCGGTTTGCCCGCTTTGGCGGCAGCGGGGATGCTATCTATATGATTTTCAATCAATTCCTGCATACCATTTTATGCCCTCGGGAGCTGTGGAGGTAATTTCTTCGCTTGTTTTGCCTGCATTCTCACGCTTACACACGTACAAGATATTCCACCCCTTTTTTACCGTTGCGTTTTTCCAAGTGGTAGTTTTATTCTCATTATCTGTTGTAGCCGAACCGTTTACGGTTACATCTCCAGCCGCATACATCAATACTCCAAACCAATCTCCTACCGTCTGCCTAAATATGTATCTAATATGTATCTCTCTTTACCCAATTTATAACCTATCAACGTCGTATATGTCGCATTTACCTTGCGGTTGCTTAGAGTAACGTTGGAGGGTAATTTAACAGTATCGTCTATATCAAGCCATTTAAAGAGAAGTTTGTCGTCAACCTTTGGCAGGGTTATCGTAAACTTGCCGTTGGCGTAGGGAGCGCTGGAGAGTATTGTTGCTGAGGAAAAGCCGCTGTCGCCGATAGCCATCAGCTTTACGGTGTCAATCTTTCCATTGTAATCGCTGGCGTTTGCCACCTCCACGGTGAGGCTTGTGAAAGAATTTTCGTCGGTTTTTTCATCTTTTTCGTCTTTGTCGCAGGCGCAGAACGTTGCTGCCGCGAGCAGGCTGACGGATGCCATCAGTAAAAATTTCCGTTTCATATCAATTATAATTATTTAAAGCTAAAAAAAATGCATGTGAGAGGCTACCACGTTGGCGGTAGCGTTGCTTTTGCCGCTAAGCGGCGGGCTGCTGTGGCGCGCTTGCGGGGCGTCACCCTGCGCGCGCGCGCCCCGTGGCGACCCCCGCGCAAACGGTGGAAGGGGTCGAAAGGTTGATGTAAAGGCGCGCGCCCCGTAGGGCGTAAGCGCGAGTGCTTGCGCAGGCGTAGCTGCCCTGTGCGCGTTACGCCGCAGGAAGCGAAAAGCAAAATAATGCGCAACTAACTGATTTTCAGAGTTTTGATGGGGGTAAGCTACCTGCCGCAAGAATGTAGGCAAAAAAACGAGCCGCGCGGCGTAGCGCAACGCTGCTGCTGTGCAGAACAAAGGTGTGCAGGCTCGGCTTCAAGGGAAATTGGGAATTAAAAGTTGATAATGCTCAATTCATTCGGGGCAAAGGTAGCAAATGTTTTTTGAAAAACGCCTGTGATTTGTGATTTTTTAATGTACATACGTGTTTTGCGCGCCGGCATTGGCAGAAGCTTGAAATGCAGCGATTTCATGGCGCGCGCTTGTAAATATGAGAATTTTCATGTATGTTTGCGCTCCAACAATCGTTTTACTCAAGTATTATTATAGCTATAAATCAAATCCAAATGGTAAAAAAAATCAACATCCGTTTTTACGTATCCCGCTTTGGGGCGAGAGGGCTTGCCCTTTTGCTTTGCATGGTTGCAAGCGTTGCGCTGCTTGCGGAGGGCGTTCAGAAGCCCGCCAGCTGGAGCGTGAGCGCTCGCAGAGTATCGGCCGGCGAGGCCGAGCTGCTCTTTTCGGGGGCTATCAAAAAGTCGTGGATTGTTTACTCCGTAAGCGTCCCCGAAGATGGCCCCATGCCCATTGCCGTAACGCTCGCCAAAGGCGACCGCTACCGGACGGCGGGCAAGCTCGTTGAGCTGAGCACGCCCAAAGAAAAGCACGACGAAATGTTCGACATGAAGGTGAAGTATTTTACGGGCGAGGTGAAGCTTTCGCAGCGCGTTGCGCTAAGCGAGGCGGCGCCCGTAACCATATCGGGGGTTATTGAGTACCAGTGCTGCAACGACATGGAGTGCGTGCTGCTGGAGGATGATTTTTCGGTGCAGGTGGCGGCGGCGCAAGCCCCCACGCCAACGCCGGAGCCAGCCGACGGCGGACAGGCAGCCGAGCCGGCCTTTGAGCCGGCGTTCGAGCAGCAGCCCGAGCACTCTCCCGAGCTTGCCGCTATACCCGCGCAAACCTCCGGCGGCAACGGCGGCGAGCAGCAATCGCTGCTCACCTTTTTTCTGCTCGCCCTGCTGGCGGGGTTTGCGGGCGTGCTCACGCCCTGCGTGTTCCCCATGCTCCCCATGACCATTTCGTTTTTCATGCGGGGCAACAGCCGGAGCAAGGGAGTGCGCAAAGCCGCCGTGTTTGGCAGCTCCATCATCCTGATATACGTTGCTATCGGCGCAATTGTTACCGTTACCAAAACGGCTGACATGGCCAACATCATCAGCACGCACTGGCTGGTCAACCTCCTATTCTTTGCGCTGTTCATCCTTTTTGCGGCGTCGTTTTTGGGCGCGGTGGACATTTCGCTGCCCTCCAAGCTCTCCAACAGCATCGACCGGCAGGCGGACAAGGGCGGCTACTTCTCCACGTTTTTTGTTGCGCTGGCGCTCACCGTCATCTCCTTTTCGTGCACAGGCCCCTTTGTGGGCGCGCTGCTGGTGTCGGCGGCAACGGGCGCAGCGCTCAAGCCCATTATCGGGATGCTGGGCTTTGGGCTGGCGTTTGCGCTGCCGTTCACGCTGCTTGCGCTCTTCCCCTCGGCGCTGAAGAAGCTCCCCAAGTCCGGCGGCTGGATGAACGCCATAAAGGTGGCGTTTGCGTTCATTCTGGCGCTGTTCAGCCTAAAATTCCTCTCCATTGCCGACCAAGCGTTGGGCTTCGACCTCATTTCGCGCGAGCTCTTCATCTGCATCTGGGTAACGCTGCTCGCGCTGCTGGGCTTGTACTTTCTGGGAAAGCTGCGCTTTGCGCACGACGACGAGGCGCCTCACGTCAGCGTGCCGCGCTTTGCGCTTGCCGTGGCGTCGCTCTGCCTTGCGCTGTACCTCTTTACGGGCTTGCTGGGCAATCCGCTTAGTTCGTTCTCGGGCTTCTTTCCGGCGCAGCGCGTAGCGGCGGCCTTGCCCCCAGCGGGCGAGGCAACCCCTGCGGCGGCGGTCGGCTCAGCGGAGATGATGCTGTGCGGCGTAGCGCCAAAGTACAGCAACCTGAATTTGCACGGCCCCGCCAACCTCCCCGCTTTCTTTGACGTGGAGGAAGCGTTGGCCTGCGCGCGGGAGCAGGGAAAGCAGGTGCTGGTAGACTTCAAGGGGCACTTCTGCACCAACTGCAAGAAAATGGAGGGCGAAGTTTTTGCCAACGGCGAAGTACAGACCCTGCTCAAGGAAAAATTTGTCATCGCCGCGCTCTACACTGACGACAAAACGCCGCTCGCCGAAAGCGAATGGTACACCTCAACCTTTGACGGCAAGGTGAAGAAAACCATCGGGCAAAAAAACAGGGACTATCAGGTAACCGCCTACAAGGTCAACTCGCAGCCCTACTTTGTAATCCTCAACGGCAGCGGCGTACCGCAGGGCAAACCGGTGGGTTACATTTCCAACCCCAAGCAGTTTATGGCGTTTTTGGAGGGAAAGTAGCGAGTAGGGGGGAGGGGATTTTTGGAGCTGAAAATGCAGGATTTTCCGCTGAATTTCTTATCTTTGAGAGCTGAAAATCTCTGGAAGTTTTTGGAAGAACTCAAGCAACAACTACGCACTCATAATATTTGAAATATGCTAATCGCCAATCCCTTGTACGACGTTGTCTTCAAGTACATGATGGAGGACAACAAGGTAGCCAAAAAGTTCATCTCCGCCATCATAGGCGAGCAGGTAAAGGAACTTCGGTTTGCGCCTCAGGAGTATGTTGTTCAGCTGCCGCTTCGTCAGCAGACGAGCACGGTTTGCCGCATGGACTTTGTCGCCCGCGTTCAAACGACCGCTGGGGAGTACCGCAGCGTAATGATAGAGGTTCAAAAAGCCAACCTCTCCACCGACGTTGTGCGGTTTCGTCAGTACCTTGGCAAGCAGTATCAAAACATAGAGAACACCTATGTTGACGAGCGCAACAACCTCCACGCGATGCAGATTTACTGCATATTTGTGCTTGGCGATGGTCTAAAAATACCGGACGTGCCTGTGCTGGAGGTAACACCCGAGGTGAAAGACCGCGTAACGGGCAAACCGCTCTCGAGCATCAAAACCGCGTTTATCAAAAGCCTTCACCACCGGTCATGGATAGTGCAGGTTCCGGAGCTGCCCGCGCGTCGGCGCGATGACGTTGAGAGAATGTTGAGCATATTTGACCAGAGCAACCGCACCACGCGCTACATTTTGAACATTCGGGAGGAGGAAGTTCCGGCGCAGTATCGGGACATCGTTCGCCGCCTCCAGCAAGCGGTGTCTACGCCCGACATGCAAGCCAACATGGAGGCGGAAGATTTTCTGCTGGAGGCATTCCGCATACAGGAGCGTCAGGCTCAAATGCAGCTGGAGGAGGCCAAAAAAGCCATAGAGGAAAAAGACAAAGCCTTGGAGGAAAGCCGAAAGATTATAGAAGACCTTGAACGTCGGCTGAAGGAGAAAAATTTATAGCCTGAGGTCTGTTAGGAATGTATCGCTCGGTAACAATGAATTGCCATCGCGTCAGCCCAAAACACCCTTTTAATTTTCACGTTGATTTTCCGGAGCCTTTCGCCCTGCGAACTTCGTCCGCTCGCGCCCGTGCCCACGGCATGACGAGCGCCGGCGCCTGCTCCCGCAGCAGCAGCTCGGCCATGTGCTGCATGTACGGCTCCACGTGGGCAAAAAACAGCTTGTAGCCCTCGCACAGCGCATTCTTGTTTTTTTCGCCGTCCGCGCTCAGCTCAAAGCGGTGCTTGGGGCACTCGCCGCGGCAGGCAAAGTAGTAGCGGCAGCGGAGGCACTCGCG
>JAITQP010000120.1 GCA_031288885.1 Prevotellaceae bacterium
TTTTTCATAAATATCTAATATTCGTTAATTGTGTAGGAGTACATAGTTAAAGGCCTCGTCAACCAGCGTGGCGAGCCCCTTTTCTCCGGTAACCCGATCGTCAAACAGCGCAATGTTAAAAGCATCCTTGTAGTACTTTTCAACAATTGCCAGCTTTTGGCGCAGGTGGCTTGCCGCTTGGGGGTTTTCCGTGCTTGTTTGGGCAATCGGGATGACCGTATTCTCAAACCAGTCAAGACCTCTTATCAAGATCCACGCCACCACCTCAACAAAGTCCTCCTCGGGCGAAGACATTGAGTAGGGCGAAAAGAAGCCTCTCTTGAAAGCGTCGTCGTCCTCGTAGTTTCCCCATCCGGTGGGGTCGTAAAAGGCTCTTGAAATGCTGTTAAATTCAACCGGATAGTAAATAAATTGGTTGAGGATATGCCCGTACTCATGCTCTATAACGCGCAGGTAGTCGCGCAGCACCGTTTCGTTGCTGGGCTCAAAGGCGTTTACGTTGGACAGAAAAATCCTTGCCGCGCCCTCGGCAGTACCCAGCACCATGGCGCCGCCGCCGGCAGCGTACTCCGGACTTCCCGCCAGCACGATAGTTTTGGGGGCGTATCGCTGGAGGAAGCCGTACGGCGCGGCGTACAGAAAGGGGTCAAACCACATTTTGGCCAGCGCGCTCATCATGGGCTTCACTTTTGCCTCCTGCACCGGCGTAATTTTTTTGCCAATGCTCGTGTAGATCATCGAGGCGTCCCAGCGGTAAACGATTTCGATGTTGTACGGTATCAGAAACGTTTCCTCCAGCCATACGTCGAGCTCCGTTTTGGGGTACTCATACCCGCCCAAGTTCGGAATGTCGAGATTTGGGTCCATGGCTTCGTTTGGACGGCAGGCGCTGAGGAGCAGCGCCGCGCACGCCGCGCACGCAACGGCAACCCACGTTTTTAAGTTCATCCTTTTCATTTTTAATGTTTCTTTGTATATATTTACACCGTTAAGCATTGCTATTCATCGTATATTATGTTAGGCCACGGCTCCCGTATCTTTTTCATGGGGTTTGACCTCAGGCCGGAGAGGAGCGTGGAGGCCGGCAGCTGCAAAATCCGGTTGTCGTCGTCGGGGTAGAGCGTGCGGGTCATGTTGTCCGACAAGCGCGTGTGGGAGATGGGGATGTTCCACCGGAGAACGTCCAAATACCGCATTCCCTCAAATATAAACTCCGCGCGGCGAAAATCCATAATCGCCATGATGAGCTCCCGCTGCAGCAGGTCGGCGGCGCCGCTTTCAGTAAACCTGTGCCGGTTAAATTCATTATTCACAAACGTCTCGTCGTCGCTGATTTTGGCACGGTAGTAATTGTGGATTTTGTCCGCATCCAAGCGGCGGGCGCCGTAGCTGTAGTTGTAGATTTTTTTCTGCGTGTACAGGTTCAAATCGTCGATTGCCTCCTGCGAGTTGCCCAGCATGGCTTGGGCTTCGGCTCTGGCCAGCAGCACCTCCTCCAGCCGGAAGAGGTTGACCTTGTTGTACACGTAGCCGATGCCCGCCGCTTCGTTAACCAGCAGCATGTCCTCGTAGTACTTTACGATAAATCCGGTCGGGTCGCCCGTGAACTGTAGCGGCGTTACGGCCCAGCTTCCGCCGGTTGCGTTGGTTGTAATGATGGAGGTCAGCGTGGTGAGGTCGTAGGCGTAGCTGGTGAGGAGCGTTCCCAAAAAAGTGCGCATTGCCAGCGTTTCAACCTCTATCATCAGCAGGTAGGAGGCGTTTTGAGGGTCGGAGAACATAAGCCCGGGCTGGTACAAGTCCGTGCCTTTTGCCCTAAATTCGCCCATATCAAACAGCGTATTTCCGGCGTACTGGTAGGCAAGGTCGGTGGAGTCTACGTATATTTTCGGCGAGCCGTCGAAGTTTTCTCCGGCGGGAGCGGTAAACGTAGCGGCCATCGGGAATAGCTTGTTGGCGTAATTTACCGCGCCCCGATAGTCTTCGGTAAACAGGCAAAACCTGACGGCAAACGCGTAGGCGGCGTCGCGCGTAAAGCGAAACTTCGGCTTGTCGTAGGTGGCGGCGGGGCCTATGTTATCTATCTCCTCAAAGAGGTCTTTTTTGATTTTTTCCAGCGTAACCGCAACGGTTTCCCTGTCGTACTTCTTAAAGGTTTCCTCCTCCGGCTCTACCACGTAGGGGACGCCCGAGCTGGAGCCGGCGTTTTTGGCAAACATGTTGGAGAATAGCGTCAGGAGCATGAAGTGGTTGTAGGCTCTGCATATCCTTGCCTCGGCGCGGGCAAGCTTTGCCTGCGTAGGGTTGAGCTCGTTTTGGTGCTCCTCGAGCGCCTTCAGCGCAAAGTTGCAGTAGCTGATAGCCTCGTAGGAGGCCTCCCAGAAGCGCTCGTGGGAGTCGTCGGTTTCGCTGGGCGTGTGCGGCATCCAGTAGAAGCCGCCGCGCATAAAGTCAAACATCTCCGCCTGCTGGCTGCCCTGAAACGTGGAGCCAAAGGAGGTCATCCCGTCGCAGCGCGCCTCAATCATGGCCGCGTAGGTGCGCTTGGGGTAGGCGTTGGCTAACAGGCGCCATATTTTATCCATCGAGTCTATTTCCGTTCTGTTGTCGGGGAGCGTATCCAGAAATTCGTTGCACCCTCCGCAGAGGATGCAGGCTATGAGTATTGTAAGTATGGACTTTTTCATATTTCGTTCAAATCGTTTTTAAAAACCTAACGTTACGGAAACAATAACCTGCGGCAATGCCGGCAGCGCAACGCCGCCTGTGTTCAAAAATTCGGGGTCTTGCCCGTTCAGCCGGCTGTCGGAGTAAATCAGCCACAGGTCTTTGCCCGTTACCCTGAGGGAGGCGGTGCGGACTGATTTTAGCGCCTCCAGCCACTCCGTGGGCACATCGTAGCTGAGCGATAGCGATTTTAGGCGGATAAAATCGCCCCGCGCAACGCGCACGCTGGAGAAGTTGTAGTTGTTGTAGGGGTACGACAGGCTGTTTTCCATGGCGTCGAGCCTGCCTATGATGGACGGTACGGTTGTTGTTTTCTCATCGCCGCTCATCACCCAGCGGTTTTTGAAGTCGCGCGATAGCGCCGACAAGTCCGAGTACTGCTCCGAAAAGGAGGGGTGAAGCCGCACCATGCTCCCCCACTGGTAGGAGAAAAACAGGTTGAGCGAAATGCCTTTCCACGTAAGCGTATTGTTGAGCCCGCCCGTGTAGGGGGGGTCAACGGGGCCTTCGTACTTCAGGTAGTCGGTATTGACGGATTGGAGGTAGGCGTCGCTTCGGGGCTCGGAGCCGTCGGGCTGCTCAAACAGGGGCGTTCCGTTGCTGGGGTCGAGCCCCACAAACGGGATGGAGAAGAGCGAGTTGACCGGATAGCCGTTTTTGTTCCCGCCCGTTTGCGAAACCAAATCCATGATTTGGGGCAGGTTTTTAGCGTTTCGTATTTCGTTGAAGGAGTAGCCGAAGGTAACGTTGGCCTTCCACTCCCAGTCCTCCGTTTTAACCGGCGAGCCGCCCAGCACGAGGTCAATGCCCTTGCTGTAGAGGTCGGCGTAGTTGGAGAGCTTTTCTATTTGCCCGCCAATGCCGGAGTCCTTTATTTCGGCAATCAGGTCAAAGCTCCAGCGCGTCCAGTGCTCAAACGAAAAGTCGAGGCGGTTTTGGAACATCGCAAAGTCGAAGCCCACGTTCAGCATGTAAGCTTTTTCCCACGTCAGGTAGGCGTTTCCCAAGGAGGAGTAGGTGATGGTGTTTTGGCGGTATCCCCCCGGGGCAAACGTCAGGTCGTCGTAGAAGATGGCGGACGAGTTGGTGGCGGGCGGCATGGTGGCGTTCAGGCCGAAGCTCGCTCGGAAGCTCATGGCGCTGAAAATCGGGGATAACGGCTCCATGAAGCTTTCGTTAATAATGTTCCACTTGCCGGCAAACGTTCCCGTGGGCAGCCATCTTGCCGACGCGTCTTTGCCCAGCGCGTTGGAGCCGTCGTAGCGGACGGACGCCGAAAGGGAGTAGCGGCGGTCGAAGGCGTAGTCGGCGTTGCCGAAGAACGCAACGAAGCGCTCGTACGCGTACGTGCTCGCAAAGCGGGAGGTGTTCTCCTCGCGCAGCTTGCGGGCGTAATCGGAGTTTTCCACAAACCGGCGACCGTTGTAGTAAAGGTAACCGGCTATGGAGGAGGTTGTTAGGTACTTATCGACGTACTTTACATCCATACCTCCAAAAAATGAAAACTCGTGGGTGCGCTCGCCTCCCCATACTGTGTTGTAGGAGAGGGTGTTGCGAACGTAGTAGTTCTGCATCTTGTTGCCCCTTTGGCGCAAAAATCCTCCCTCGTTCAGCACGGATATCTTTTGCTCGGCAGGGTCTTCCACATCCTTCCACAAAAAGGGGTTGTTTTTGCGCACAATGGCGTTGATGGCAGCGCGGTAGGCCTCGGAGGCGTTGGCCGTTTCGGTAATGGTGTGGTCTAAGCCCGCCTGCACGTACCTCAAGCATCCGGTAAAGCCGTACTTCAGGCCTTTCACCAGCTCGTACTTGAGCTCGGCCTGCGCCTTTATGTCTATCATGTTTTGCTCCATCCAGTTGTTTTGGAGCTCGTGCAGGATGTTAAACGGGGCAAAGTTCATCTGAACAAATTCGAGGTCTCCGTTTTCGTCGTACGGCCTCACGGCGCGGCTGGTGTTGTAGGCGTAGCTGAACGGGTTGGTGTCGAAGTCGCGCGACCAGCTGCCGCGCACGGGGTCGCTGCCGCGGTTAAACGACCCGGGCACCTGCTGGTCGCGGTACGAGCCCAGCAGCTGGAGGGCGGTGGAGAGCTTGGAGGTGACTTCGTAGTCGTTGCGGATGTTGAAGGTGTAGCGGCTCACCTTGTCGGCTATGGTAACTCCGGCGTCGTGCAGGAAGCTCAGCGAGGCGTACGTTTTCGACTTGTCCGTTCCGGTGGATATGCTGAGCGAGTGCTCCTGCATCAGGTTATTGGTAAAAAGCAGGTCAAACCAGTCGGTATTGGCCTTTGCGTAGGGGAGGAGGAAATTTTTCCGCCCCTCCGGACTGTTTATCACCTGAAATCCGGTGTTTTCGTCCGCCACAAAGAGCGCCTGATACATCTTGCCGTAGGGCCCGCTGGACGCCCAGTTGACCATATCCACGGGCAGCCAGCCCTTGCGCTCCAGCTCGGCGTTTACCGCCATTTGGTCGGCGGAGTTCATGATGTCGAAGCTGGCGTAGCTGGGCTTTGACCTCACGGTAAGGTTGCTCGTGTAGGTAACGCGCGGCGCGCCCGACTGCCCCCGCTTGGTGGTTATCACGATAACGCCGTTCATGGCGCGCGCGCCGTAGAGCGCCGTGGCCTGCGCGTCCTTCAGGATGTCCATGGAGGCGATGTCGGAGGCGCTGAGGCCGGCAACCGACGAGCCGAGCAGCGTGGTGGGGTCGCCGCTCGAGAGCTGGTCGTTCGACACGTTCACAATATCCTCCAGCACCACGCCGTCAACCACCCACAGCGGCTTGTTCTCGCCGTTGATGGACGTGGCGCCGCGAATGCGCACCTTGGGCGCCGACCCAAACGTGCTGGAAACGTTTTGAATGGAAACGCCCGCGGCTTTCCCCTCAAGCATCCGGCTTACGTCCACGCCGCCGGACAGCTTGAGGTCTTCCATGTCAACCTTGACGGAGGAGCCCGTAAACATCTCCTTCTTTACATCCTTAAAGCCGGTAACAACAATGTCCTCCAAGCCAACAGACGTTTCCTTCAGCTGAACGTTGATAACGTTTGCGGCGCCAACCTTAACTTTTTGCTTTTCGTAGCCAAGATAGTTAAAAATAAGCACAAATTCCGTCCTGTCGGAGGGCAGGGTAATGGAGTACATGCCGTCAGCGCCCGACAGCGTGCCCATGGAGGAGCGCTCCACGCTTATCGACGCGGCAAAAACCCCCGCACCGGTTTCATCCGTAACCCTGCCGCTTATTGTCCGCTGAGCAAATGTGTGCGTTGCCGAAAAAGCAAATAGCATCAGGAGTAGTAATGTTGTTTTTTTCATTCAAAAATTTCCGTTAATTATGCCACCTGTGAATTGTTGTTGTGCGGGCGGTGGCTACTCACCGCCCCGTATCAGCTTCCCTTTGTAGCTTTGCTTGCCGGCAACCACCTCAATGATGTAAAGCCCTGCCGGAAGCTGACCCACCGACGCTGTGCCCTGCCGGCTGATTTCTTTCCGTATGAGCGCCCGCCCCTGCACGTCGTAGAGCGTGAAGACCGCACGGCCGGCATTGTCGGGCAGCACCACGGTAACCTCATCCACCGCCGGATTGGGGTAGATGGAAACGTTCAGCGCCTCCGTAGCGGCCACGCCGGTTGGGGGCGTGGGCGTGGGCGGTGTTTCCTTTAGCTTAAATGTAGCCGTAAGGGTGGTGTCCTTCGTTACCGTTATCGTGCGCGTATCAGCCGTGACGCCGTCGCTCCAGCTAACAAATTCGTAGTCCCTGAAGGGCGTAGCGGAGATTTCGATGCTGGTGTCGGAAACATAGCGACCGCTGCCCGTAGCTGTGCCCATGTTGGGGTCGGCGACAACGATGGTGACGGTAAAGGAGTCTAAAACAAAGTTTGCAATCAGCTTCTCCTTGCCGCTTACGGCAAAGGAGTATACCGTATCGGTGCTTACTACGTCTGAGCTGCCCGCTTTCGTCCAGCCTGTAAAGGAGCATTTGGGCTTGGGCGTTGCTTTCAGCTTTACCGTTTGGCCGAGGGTGTAGTAATACTCATCATTGTCGAAATCGTTTGCTTTTCGTATCCAATCCGGCATTCCTTGCGCTACGCTAACGTCCGCCACGCTGCCCCAGCTGGGGTTATTTACGGTAGCCTCAACTCTCCAATCCCTGTTTCCGTAGTCAATGTTGTCAGTACTCATTAGGCTCTCGTTGCCAAACTCAAACTCTTTCCAAATATCAGTGTTGAGGTAGGCGGAGTACGAGCCCTCCGGCACCAGCAGCGGACGTTTATCGGAGGAGGAGTTGACGCCGTAGAACGGATGGTTCGCGCCCGACTCCAATTTTATCGGCTCCGTCCCGTAAACGCGGACGGAGTCAAACGGATTGTTGGCAAACGCGTAACCTTTTATCTCGGTTACATTTTCGTGTAAAACAAGGTACTGAATGCTATCGCTTCCGAATACGCGTGACTCAATCGACGTTATGTTGCGCGGTATCCGCACCGTGCCCTTAAGATGGGTGCAATTGTAGAATGCAGCCTCGCCAAGGCCCGTTAAGCTTTCCGGCAGGCTTATCGCCTCAAGCGATTTGCTGTACTTGAAAGCATTTGCTCCAATCGTAAGCAGGCCGTTGGGGAAAACCACCCCGCTCAGCTTGCTGGAGGAGTTATACGCGTCTTCCTTAGCAAAAGCATACGCTCCGATAGCCGTCACCTTTGCCGGAATAGTCAGCGTGCCGGTCAGGTTGGTGCAGCCGCTGAAGGCGTAGTCGCCTATGGTGACCAGCTTGGCGGGCAGGCTCAGCCCCGTAAGGTCGAGGCAATTCTCAAAGGCGTTACTGCCTATAGCGGTTAGCTCCGAGCTGGCGGCAAACGTCAGGCCGGCAATAGCTGAGCCGCTAAAGGCTGAGGCTTCGATGGTATTCACCTTGGCGGGAATTTCAACGCCGGAAAGCTTGGTATTTTGGAACGCGCCCTCGCCAATGCTGGTTATGCCGGATGGCAGCGTTGCCGATACCAGCGCTTTGCCGTTGAACGCCTGCTGGGGTATTTTACTTGCCGGATAAGTTTGCTGACCGCTTACCGTGCCCTCCGTGCCGCTGTAGGCAACGATAGCGGCGCTATCGAGCGCTACATCCACCAAGTACGGCATGCTGTCGCGCATAAAGGCAAAATCGCGCGCATCCAGCGTGCTTCCCGTGCGCAGCGTGATTTTGCTCGTTGTTTTAATGTCGGGCACGTTGTGCAGCTCACCAGCGGTAACAACGCCGCTGTGCTCCTTAACAAAGTTGGCAACAACCGCCGTATCCTGCGTAATGGTGAGGTTTAGCGTTGCGTCTGTGGAAATTTCCACGCCTTTGCTTGTCCAATTCTTAAAGAGGAATTCTCCGAGCTTCGTGGCGGTCAGCTTAACGGTATCGTTTGTCTGATAAAATTTATTTTCCACCAATCCGGTAACGGTTCCCAGCCCAGCGCCGTTGGGCTCTGCCGTAACGATAAAGCCCGCACCGCGAATGTTGCTATATGCTTCTCCCCAGAAAGATTCCCAAAGCGTAGCATTCTTGTATGCCTCTACCGACGAGTTGGCTACATACAGCGTGCAGGCAGCGTAGTTTACATCACCCCAAACGCCGTCGGCACCTCCAAAAGGTACCGGAACAGGATTGTATGCGGTAATGGAGGTTAGTCCGCTGCACCCGTTAAATGCAAAGTTGCCGATAGACGTTAATCCTTTAGGCAGGGACAATGTTCTCAGACCACTGCAATACCGGAATGCCCACTTGCCAATGGAGGTTACGCCCGCAGGAATTACCACATCGCCCGTTAACCTGCTACAGCCATGAAATGCATATTCGGCTATGGAGGTCAGCCCGCTTGGGAGCGTCAAGCTGCCGTTTAACCCGCT
>JAITQP010000195.1 GCA_031288885.1 Prevotellaceae bacterium
GTAAAGCCCCTCAAACAGCTCCTTTTTCCCCGTAAAAACCGCCTCCATCGTGCTTATGAGGAGGGATTTCCCGAAGCGTCGGGGGCGCGACAGAAAGTAAACCTTGCCGGTGGTAATTATCCGGTGGATGGCTGCGGTTTTATCCACGTAGAGGTAATCATTGCTGCGCAAGTCCTCAAACGACTGTATCCCTATCGGTAAATTCTTCATGGCAAAATATTTTTGGGGAAAATAGTACTGTGCGATTAAGTGCAAAAACAGGTGATTAAGCCAAAATCACTAAAAAACCACCGTTACCGTTCCGGTTTTTTGTACCTGCTCTCCGCTTACAAAGGTAATCTTTATATGGTAAATATAAGTCCCTTCGCTCACAAAATTTTCACTATTGCTTTTCCGCCCGTTCCACGGCTCGGCTCCGGAGTAGATGAGCGCGCCGCTGGGGCTATATACGGAGAGCGTGTAACTTTTCATGCACGCGCAAAGCGGCTCAAAGTTGCGGCGACTTTTGCCGGTAGAGGGATTTACCTCCTCGCCGTACGGCTGAACGGCGTTGGGCATCAACAGGTTGGGCGTAATGTCGGTGCACGCCTCCGACGAGCGCACGTAGGCAAGCGGCTGCCGGCTGTCGTTGCAAATAGCGGCCTCCACGCGGTAGCAGATGCGGGCGGAGCAAATGACGGAGTCGGAGAGGTGCGAAAGGTCGTCGCGGATGGAGGTTTCGGTGGTGCTGTCCACCAAGCCCGCCACGCCGGACGGCGACGTTCGGTACACGCTATACTGCTGCGCGTGGCGCGCAACGCTGCCGCCGCCATCGTGCCACACCGCCATATTCCACCTGATGCTGGGCGAAAGCTCCCCAAAAGCGAGCGGCACAAGGTTCGGCACAAGGTTCGTCACGACAGGGCTCGACGCTGTTACCTGCCCACAGCCGTTCACCGCCGATATGCGGTAGAACGAGTAAACGCTGCCCTGCGCCTCGTCGGTAGCGCTTCGCTGATGCTTGTCGGCAAGCTCCCCAAACCTGTGGTACTCGCCGTTTATATCGGACGATTTTTCCGCCCAAAAGCGGGTGTACTCCGTTGCCGTGTCGATGCGGAAGTGCAGCGTGGCGCGCGGCCCCTCGCCTATCACGCTATCCAAGTAAATGTGCTGCGGACGAATGGGCAGCGACACAAAAAGGCTGACGCGATTGGAGTAGCTCGTATCGCTGCCGCCGTTGTACACCGCAGCCACGTAGAGGTGGTAGTACTGCTTTTCCTTGGTAATGGGCAGGGCAAAGGAGGTTGCGCCGTCGCTTGTTGCCAGCCACGTCGCGCTGTCGGGCTTGAACGCGCTGCCGCCAATGTACCCGTAGAGGTGGTAGCGCACCTCGCCGGCAAAGGAGGCGTCCGGCTCCGGCGGCATTGAGAACATATCAAACTTCCGGTAGGCGCTCCATTGCAGGTTGATGACGTGCTTGCATTCGTCGAGCATAGGAGGGTCGAGGAGCATGGTCTGGAGCGGCGGCTTATACGCGGTGCCTCCATCCGATGGATTTTTGGGGATAAGGTTAATGGTGTACATGCTTGGCTCGCAGCACGGCGTAACGGTATCCAGATAGCGCATAGCGCGGCTGCTCACCTCGTTCAGCGTATCCATGATGGGGTTTGCCTGCGTATCCTTCGTCAACCTCAATACCCAAAAACCTTTGATATCCGCCGTATCGCTAAGGTTGGGTACGCTCCACTGCAGGTAAAATTTTTGCGTAGCAATATCCACCCCCGCCGCGCGAAAGCGGAGCGAGGCGTCGCTCAGCGCGAGCTTCCCCGTCGTTGCAAGCAAAGCAAAGCAATCCAAAAGGAGGAGTATGGCTATAAAAAAAATTCTTCGCATGGCTTATCCTACAGTAACGCTTGTCATGCACTGCGGCTGAAAATATTTTTGCGCCACCTGCCGCAGCTGCTCGGCGGTGATGCTTTTTACGGTGCCGAAGAGCGTTTCCGCGTAGCTTGTCGTCAGCCCGCTTTGCAGGTCTTCCACAAGGCTCTCGGCAAGCGCCCAAGGGCCGTCGAGCGAGCGCATGATTTCGCCGCACAGGTGATTTTTGACCAACGCCAGCTCGTCGTCGCCAACCGGCTCGTCGCACAGGCGTTGCAGCTCCTTGCCGATTTCCTCCAGCGCGGCGCGGCTATGCTCCCGACCAACCTCCGTGCCGATGCTCAGGTATCCGGCGTGCCGGTAGGTGATTAGCGAGGCAAAAATGCCGTAGGTGTAGCCCTTGCTTTCGCGAATGTTGCGCATGAGCCGCGACCCAAAGTACCCGCCAAGTATCACCGTGAGCACGTGCGCGGCGGCAAAGTCGGGGTGGGCTTTGCCAAACATCGCCCTGCCCACGCGCAGCGCGCTTTGCACCGCCTCGCGCTTTTCTATGGTGATGCTTTTGCCCGCCGCCGCCCCGCCCACAACGGGCGGAGGCGACGGCGACGCGCACGGCGAGCGGGGAATTTGTTCAAAAAAATCGCCAATCATGCTGCGCTCCCGCTCCCCCACCCTGCCCGTTGCGACAATAACGCAGCGGTCGGCGGTGAAAAAGCGGCGGTGAAAACCTTGCAGCCCCTCGCGCGTCAGCTCATCGTACTGCTCCGGCTCCGCGTACGCGCCGTAGGGGTGGCTGCGGCCGTAGAGCAGCGCGGGCAGCCGCTCGCGCGCCACGTAGGCCACCCGCTCCTTGTCTATGCGCAGCTGCTGCCTGCGCTTGGCGCAGTAGGTGCGCAGCTCCGCCTCCGGAAAGGTGGGGCGAAGCGCGAGCTCGCTTAGCGTGTCCAGCGTTTTTTGCAGGTGGCGCGAGAGCGAGTAGACCGTGAGCATGGCAAAATCCTTGTCGAGGTGCTGCTCGTAGGACGAGCCTAAGAAGTCGAAGCGCTCCGCTATCTGCGCCCCCGAAAGCCGCTCCGAGCCTTCGCTCATGAGGGCAAGCGTAGCGCGCGCCTCCAGCGCCTGCCGCTGAAAGCGCGACCCCGCCTCAAACACCAGCGACACGCGCAGCACATCCTCCGCCCCCGCGCAAATGCTATGCAGCGCAACGCCGTTGCTCAGCGTGCCAACAACAGGCTGAGCATACGGCAAGGTTTCCGGAAGCCGTATCGGTGGCGGAAAGCTTCTCACTGCTTTCCTTCGGTTGCGGCCTCGCGGCTAACCTTCTTCACCAAGCCTTGCAGCACGCTGCCGGGCCCCAGCTCAATGAAGTACCCTGCGCCGTCGGCCAGCATGCTCTGAACAATTTGCGTCCAGCGCACGGGGGCGGTGAGCTGGGCAATCAGGTTTTTCTTTATGGCTTCGGGGTCTGTTTGCGGCTTGGCGTCCACGTTTTGGTAAACGGGGCAGCGGGGCGCGTCAAAGCGCGTTGAGGCAATGGCAGCCTCCAGCTCCACCTTAGCCGGCTCCATGAGCGGCGAGTGAAACGCCCCGCCCACGTTGAGCTTCAGCGCGCGCTTGGCGCCGGCGGCGGTCAGCTTTTCGCAGGCCACCTCCACGCCCCTAACGCTGCCCGAAATAACGAGCTGCCCGGGGCAGTTGTAGTTGGCGGCTACCACCACCTCGTCAACCTCTGCGCAGATTTTTTCCACCACCTCATCCGCCAGCCCAAGAATGGCAGCCATGGTAGAGGGCTCCTTTTCGCAGGCTTTTTGCATAGCCTGCGCGCGCTGCGCCACCAGCTTCAGCCCGTCCTCAAAGCTCATGGCGCCGGCCGCCACCAGCGCCGAGAACTCACCCAGCGAGTGCCCCGCCACCATGTCGGGGGCAAAATCGTTCAGCGACGTTGCCAAAATAACGGAGTGCAAAAAAATAGCCGGCTGCGTAACGTTGGTTTGCTTCAAGCTTTCGTCCGTACCCTCAAACATGAGGTCGGTAATGCGAAACCCCAAAATATCGTTTGCCTGCTCAAACAGCTCCCTGTTTTGGGCGGCGCTGCTGTACAAATCCTTGCCCATGCCCACAAATTGTGCGCCTTGCCCGGGAAAAACGTATGCTTTTTTCATCCTTATATAGTTTTATTTTTAGTAAAAAATTCAGCCGCAAAAGTAAGCAATTTTTTATGAAGTTGGGAATGTGGAGCAAAGTTAGGGAGCTCCCACTTGCAAAACTCGGATTTTTCATGTAAGTTTGTGCGCTATTTTTTTCAACGAACGTAGCCAAATCATACAATTACTAACTTTCATTCGTCTGAATTATGGATATAAGCAAAGCGAAAGAACAGCTTGCCGCAGGCAAAGCCAAAATGGAGAAAGCGATAGAGCACCTTGAAGCGCAGCTGCTGTCGGTGCGGGCGGGAAAAGCCAACATTCACGTGCTGGACAGCGTTACCGTGGAGTACTACGGCGCGCCCACCCCGCTGGCGCAGGTGGCGAGCGTCACCGTTCCCGATGCGCGGACAATTCTCATTCAGCCGTGGGAAAAAAACCTGATACCCGTTATCGAAAAAGCCATCATGGTCGCCAACCTTGGCTTTACGCCGCAAAACAACGGCGAAAGCATCCGCATCAACGTGCCCGCGCTGACCGAGGAGCGCCGCAAAGACCTCGTGAAGCAGGTGAAAAGCGAGGGCGAGCACGCCCGCATGAGCCTGCGCAACGCCCGCCGCGACGCCATTGAAGCCGTTAAAAAGCTGCAAAAGGATGGCCTCCCCGAAGACGTTGCCAAAGACGCCGAAGCCGAAATGCAGAAGATAATTGACAACTTCAGCAAAAAGGTGGACGACGCGCTCGAAAAAAAGGAGCGAGAAATAATGACAGTATAATGATTAATGGTTAATGATTAATGATTAATGGTCACCTCCCAACTCTTAACTCTTAATTCGTAATTCCTAATTCCTAATTCGTAATTCTCAAGATGGCACTTCAGTGCGGCATAGTAGGTCTCCCCAACGTAGGTAAATCAACGCTGTTTAACTGCCTCAGCAACGCAAAAGCGCAGGCTGCCAATTTTCCATTCTGCACCATTGAGCCAAACGTGGGCGTCATCACCGTCCCCGACGAGCGGATAAGCAAGCTGGCGGAGCTGGTGAAGCCGCAGCGCGTTGTGCCCGCCACGGTGGAGATTGTGGATATCGCCGGATTGGTGAAAGGCGCCAGCAAGGGCGAAGGCTTGGGAAACAAGTTCTTGGGAAACATCCGCGAAACCAACGCCATCATCCACGTGCTGCGCTGCTTTGACGACGACAACGTGACCCACGTTGACGGCTCGGTAAACCCTGTGCGCGACAGGGAAATCATAGATTTTGAGCTGCAGCTGAAAGATTTGGAAACGGTGGAGGGGCGCATAGCCCGCGTGCAAAAAGCGGCGCAAACCGGCGGGGACAGGGACGCAAAGCGCATGTACGAAATCCTGCTGAAGTACCACACCGCGCTCAAGCAAGGAAAATCGGCGCGCACGGTGCAGCTCGACAACAAGGACGACCAAAAGCTGGCCGGCGAGCTGTTCCTCCTGACCGACAAGCCCGTGCTCTACGTGTGCAACGTGGACGAAAAGAGCGCCGTGAGCGGCAACAAGTACGTTGACATGCTGCGCGATGCCATACGGGAGGAGAACGCCGAATACCTGATTGTGGCGGCCAAAACCGAGGCGGAGATAGCCGAGCTGGAAAGCTTTGAGGAGCGGCAAATGTTTTTGGAGGAGGCGGGGCTGACAACCTCCGGCGTATCGCGGCTCATAAAGGCCGCCTACAAGCTGCTCAACCTCGAAACCTACTTCACGGCGGGGCCGCAGGAAGTCCGCGCGTGGACTTACCCCAAGGGCGCCAAAGCTCCGCAGGCCGCCGGCGTCATTCACACCGACTTTGAAAAAGGTTTTATCCGCGCCGAAGTCATCAAGTACGACGACTACCTCCGCTACAGCTCGGAAAGCGCCTGCCGCGACGCCGGAAAGCTGGCGGTGGAGGGCAAAGACTACGTGGTGCAGGACGGAGACGTGATGCACTTTAGATTTAATGTTTAGTGGTTAGTGGTTAGTGTGGTAACGGCTTGAAAAGCCGGATTTTCATAACCGCAGGTCAACGACCTGCGGAAAGTAGAGGTAACACTTCTACTTCCTGCCTGAAAGGCAGGACACATCCCACTACACGTCTTACACGTCCTGCCTTTCAGGCAGAGGCGAGAGCGGGTGAGCGACTACCGCAGGTCGTTGACCTGCGGTTATGAAAATAAAGCCCTTTCAGGGCTTCCTACAAGGTATTGATTATTGCGGGACAGTTGTCCGTAGGACAACAATATCAATAGAAAAATGCGTTTCCTCCCCTTTCCCATTCCCCGTAGGGGATTAATGGGGCGATTAATCCCCTACGGGGATGCACAAAAGGCATAATGGATAAATGGATAAAAAATTAACCATAATAGAAAAAGTAAAGGCGTACAAAGCGCTGGTCAACGAGCAGTTTCCGGTGAAGATAGACAACTTTTACCTTTTCGGCTCGTACGCCAAAGGCGCCCCGCGCAAAGACAGCGATATTGATGTGGCGCTGGTGGTGCGGCATTTGGAAAAAGATTACAGCATTTGGGATACTGAGCCGCTTTTGTGGAAAATAGGCAGGCAAGTTGATTTTAGAATTTCACCTGTTTTAGTCGCCCTTGATACCGATTATGCAGGATTTTTTGACGAAATACGACAAACAGGTGTGCTAATTTAAGTAACAATTAATGAAAAACAAGCTCCTTTCTTTTCTCACCACTTTCTTTTTACTTGCTGCGCTTGCTACTACCCCCGCTCCGGCCCTTGCCCAAAAGCGGCTGCCCGGCGACAAGCCAAAGCTCATTGTGCAGGTGGTAGTCGGACAGCTGCGCAGCGACTACCTGCTGCGCTTCAAAAACAACCTCGCCAGCGGAGGCTTTAAGCTGCTGATAACCGAAGGCGCATTCTGCCAAAACGCCCGCTACAGCCACCTGCTCACGCAAACCGCCCCCGGGCTTGCCACCATCGCCACCGGAGCAGCGCCCGCACGGCACGGCATCCCCTCCGACAGGTGGTACGACCGCGCGCAAAACGACATGCAGGAGGTGTGCTTCGACGCAAAAACAGCGCCCATCGAGAGCAGCAACGACCGCCTGAGGAAATCGCCCAAGCACCTGCTGGCCTCCACCTTTAGCGACGAGCTCAAGCTGCTCGAAAAAAAATCAACCGTAATCGGCGTATCCATGCTGCCCGAAGAGGCCATCCTCCTCTCCGGACACAACAGCAACGCCGCCTACTGGTACGACGAAATGAGCGGAAAATTTGTGAGCAGCAGCTACTACATGGAGGAGCTGCCGCAGTGGGCGCAGGAGTTTAACCAAAAAAAATTCACCGACACCTACGTCAACCGCAGCTGGGAGACCTTGCTGCCCACCAGAAAATACGCCGCCTACAGCAAAAATAGCGGCGACGCGCCGGAAGGCGCCGGAAATTTGGTGCTGAAAGCTGCCTCCACCACAAAAAACGGCCGGCTCAGCTACGCAAAGCTGCTCGAAACGCCCTACGGCGACAACCTTGTGAAAGATTTTGCCATCTCGGCCATAGTGAACGAAAACATGGGGCACAACAACGCCACCGACATGATCACGATATACTTTGGCGCCATGCGCAGCATCGGCAGCAGCTACGGCGCGCTATCCATGGAGCTCGAGGACGCTTTTTACCGCACCGACCAAAATTTAAAGCACCTCATCTCGTTTTTGGCCACGCACGTGGGCAAGGAAAACCTGCTGCTGGTGCTCACCTCCGACCACGGCGTAAACCTTTCGCAGCAGCAGCTCAAAGAGGCCGGCATGCCCCACGGCGTGTTCGACTACAACAAGGCGCAGGTGCTCCTGCGCAGCTACCTGAACATCGTTTACGGCAAGGGCGACTGGGTAAAATCATTCTCGCAAAAGCAAATATTCCTGAACCACACGCTGATTGAAGACTCCAACCTGCGCCTGAGCGAGGTGCAGGAGCGCACGGCCACCTTTGTGCTGCAATTTTCGGGCGTAGCCAACGCAGCCACCGCCCACGTCCTCTCCGGCGCAACGTTTACCGACGGAGCTATGCAGTACATGCAAAACAGCTTCTTCCCAAAGCGCTCCGGAGATGTTATCCTAAACCTTGAGGCGGGCTGGACGGAAAGCGCCACCAGCTCCGACGCAAACTCCGCCTACAGCTACGATACGCACGTGCCGCTCGTTTTCTACGGCTGGCGCGTTAAGCGAAAGGCCATCCCCGCGCGCGTGGACATGACCGATATAGCCCCCACCCTATCTACGCTGGTGGGTATTTCGACGCCAAACGCCGCAAGCGGAAATGTTATCGCGGAAATTGTGGAGTAGCTGTAGAAACACAAAGAGTTACTCCATTAGCCATAGCAAAACATCACTTTTTTTATTGCTTATAACTTTTTTAACGTTATCTTTGCACCATGGACTACAACACACAACGAAACAAGCTGGCGCTGCCGGAGTACGGCCGCCACGTGCAGCGCATGGTAGAGTACCTGCGCACCATCCCCGACAAGAAAACGCGCAACGAGCAGGCGCACGCCGTTATTGGCGTTATGGGAAGCCTCTTCCCCTACCTGCGCGACATCAACGACTTTAAGCACAAGCTCTGGGATCACCTCTTCATCATTGCCGACTTCAACCTCGACATCGACTCGCCCTACCCGCGACCCGAGCCAATTACGTTTGAAGAAAAACCCCGCCGCGTCCCCTACACCTCGCCGGACACCATCAAGCTGAAGCACTACGGGCGCGGCGTGCAGGACATGCTGGGGGCTATCGCCGAGCTGCCGGAGGGCGAAAAGCGGAGGTACTCCATAATGGCCGTGGCCAACCACATGAAAAAGGCATACCTCGCGTGGAACAAGGAAAGCGTGTCGGACGACATGATTTACAAGGATATCGAAAGGCTTACCAAGGGACGGGTAATCATAAGCGACAACACCCGCCTCTCGGTGGGAAACTACGGCAACGGCAGCAGCAGCAACGCCCAAAACCGCCCAAAACGCCTGCCGCCGCAGCAGCAACAGCAGCCGCAGCAGCAACAGCAGCGGCGCAGAATTACCAACAAGTAACCCTCTTTGAACGCTGAAAATCTAACGCAAATGGCTTCATTTGAAGTTACCGGCTGTACGCTCAACGGCGAAATCACCCCGCAGGGCGCTAAGAACGAAGCGCTGCAGGTAATCTGCGCAACCCTGCTCACGCCGGAGAAGGTCACCATCCGCAACATCCCCGACATTCTGGACGTAAACAAGCTCATTGAGCTGCTCACCGATTTGGGCGTGGAGGTTACGCGGGAAAAGCAAAGCGTATGCTCGTTTTGCGCCAAAACAATCCACCTCGACCGCCTGCAAACCCCCGAGTTCATGCGGAAAGCCGCCAACCTGCGCGGCTCCATCATGATTGCCGGCCCCCTGCTCTCGCGCTTTGGCTTGGTGTACGCGCCGCGCCCGGGCGGGGACAAAATCGGGCGGCGACGCCTCGACACGCACTTCATCGGCTTCGAAAAGCTGGGCGCGCGCTTCTCCTACCAGCCCGACAGCCTTTTCTACCGCATCGAGGCAAAGCAGCTGCACGGCGCCTACATGCTCCTCGACGAAGCCTCGGTGACGGGCACCGCCAACATCCTCATGGCGGCGGCAATGGCCAAAGGCAAAACCACCATCTACAACGCCGCCTGCGAGCCCTACGTGCAGCAGCTGTGCAAGCTGCTGGCGCGCATGGGCGCAAACATTTCGGGCATCGGCTCCAACCTGCTCACCGTGGAGGGCGTACCCCAGCTGGGCGGCGCAGACCACGTTATCCTGCCGGACATGATTGAGGTGGGCAGCTTTATCGGAATGGCGGCCATGACGCACAGCGAAATCACCATCAAAAGCACGTCGTTCGACGACCTCGGCATCATCCCCGACGCTTTCCGGCGCTTGGGCATACGCCTCGAGCGGCGCGACGACGATATCCACATCCCAAAGCAAACCGGCTACGAAATCGAAACGTTCATCGACGGCTCCATCATGACCATTGCCGACGCGCCGTGGCCCGGCCTCACGCCCGACCTCATCAGCGTAATGCTCGTGGTGGCCACGCAGGCTAAGGGCAGCGTGCTCATCCACCAAAAAATGTTTGAGAGCCGCCTCTTTTTTGTCGATAAGCTCATCGACATGGGGGCGCAAATCATCCTCTGCGACCCCCACCGCGCAACGGTCATCGGCAACGACTGCCTCAAGCTCCGCCCCACCGTGATGACCTCGCCCGACATCCGCGCAGGCGTGGCGCTCCTCATAGCCGCCATGAGCGCAGACGGAAAAAGCATTATCCACAACATTGAGCAGATTGACCGAGGGTACCAAAATATCGACCAACGCCTGAACGCAATAGGCGCAAGCATTATAAGACACGAGGAGAAATTTTGAATTTAGCAAAGCTAAAATTTACTGACTATGCAAATTGAAGTTTTAAAGTCAAAAATACATCAGGTGCTTATCACCGAAGCAAACCTGTACTACGTGGGCAGCATTACCATTGACGAAGATTTGATGGAGGCCGCCAACCTTGTTGCCAACGAAAAGGTAACGGTGGTGAACATCAACAACGGCGAGCGGCTCGACACCTACGTCATTAAGGGCGCGCGCGGGAGCGGCGTGATATGCCTCAACGGGCCGGCCGCCCGCAAGTGCCACGCCGGCGACGTGGTGGTCATCATGGCCTACGCAACGATGGACTTTGAGGAGGCCAAAAAATTCCAGCCGCGCATCATTTTTCCCGATAAGGAAACCAACCGATTAGTTAAATAGCTTGCACGCAACCACGCCATGAACAAAAAGCGGCTCAACAACATTCTTAAATTCTCCATCTTTTTCCTGCTCACCGTATTTTTGCTGTACTTCAGCTTTAAGGATGCGCGCATGGACGAGCTCCTCGCCGGACTAAAAGCGGCCAACTACTCGTGGGTGCTGCTGGGCGTGCTGCTGGGCATTGCGGCATACTTCATCCGCGCGCGGAGGTGGCAGCTGCTCATGGAGCCGCTGGGCTACAAGCCAAAGCTCGGGGCGGTGTACAACGCCGTGGTCATTGGCTACCTCGCCAACCTGCTCTTTCCGCGCTTTGGCGAGATAGCGCGCTGCGGCGCGCTCGCCAAATCCGACAAGGCGCCCTTTGACAAGCTCGTAGGCACGGTGGTTGCCGAGCGGGCGTTCGACACGCTTTGCCTCATCGCCATTGTGCTCTCCGCCTTTTTCCTGCGCGTGGACACGTTTGGAAAGTTTATGCGCGAAAATGTGCTCAGCAAGCTTTCCGGAAAAGACTACCTCTCCGGCGGGCTCGCGGCGCTGCTGCTCGCGGCGGGCGTGGCGCTCCTCGCCCTGCTGGCATGGGTGTTCCGCAGGCGGCTGCGCCAAAACAGCTTGGTGCAAAAAACCCGAAGCTTCGTCAAGGGCATTGGCGACGGGCTGAAAACGTTTGTAACCATGCGGCGGCGCTGGGAATTTCTGCTGCAGTCCGTGCTTTTGTGGGCGTGCTACTGGGGCATGTCGTGGGTGGTGCTGTTTGCCATTCCCGCCACGGCGCACTTTGGGGCGGTGGACGGGCTGATAATCATGGTGCTGGGCAGCTTTGGCGTGGTGGCGCCCACCAACGGCGGGCTGGGGGCGTTTCACGCCATTACGAGCATCGGCATGTACGCCATATACGCCATCCCCGAAACCGACGGGCTGCTCTACGCCACCCTCACGCACGAGTCGCAAATGCTCTTCATTATCATTTTGGGAATTATTGCCTACGCGCAGGCATTTTTATTTTCACGCAAAAAAATACGCCATGAACCCCCAAACAACCCTTGAGCAAATACGCTCAAAGATAGCGCCGCGCGGCTCGCTGCCCAGCCTGCGGGCTTCGTGGGGCGGCAAAAAGGTGGTTTTCACCAACGGGTGCTTCGACATTGTCCACCGCGGGCACGTGGAGTACTTGGCCAAGGCGGCGGAGCTGGGCGACCTCCTCGTGGTGGGGCTCAACAGCGACGCCTCCACGCGGCGGCTCAAGGGAGCGTCGCGGCCGCTACAGGACGAAACCTCGCGCGCCATGGTGCTCGCCTCGCTACAGGCCGTATCCTGCGTAACCCTGTTTGACGAGGACAC
>JAITQP010000246.1 GCA_031288885.1 Prevotellaceae bacterium
TCAAATAACTTTTAAAAGCCGAATTGAGTTCTTTTTTTGCAGTTTTCAAGTCGTCGTTATCCATCAGCGATTCTCTGGAAGCTGTAGGTTTCAGAGTGTTTGTGTTGATTACGCATTTGACGAACGAAGCCCATTCCGGAAAAAGATTTCCCGCCTGTTCGCATAGGAACATACGTTTTAAATATATCTTATGTTCTTTGGAACCTGTGAATTGTATCTTATAAGGCATAATAAAGCCGACGCCTTCGATTTCTCCCGTCTCCGAACTCATTCGGAACACATCTGAAAAATTGATATTGAACGCCTCTTTACCGTATTCCAGCAATTCCTCTTTTGTACTGTCGGAATTAAGCCAGACAGGAATGCTTTCGACCAATGTTTCCTTTTCGTTGCCCGAAATCAAATTGATTTTTGTCGGCAGAGCGCTCCCGAAATACAGAATATTCCTTTTAAGTTCATCTTTTTCAAACAGTAATTTCCATTCTCTTTTAGGACGAAGGATGATTTTCGTTCCCGTCAACATTTCCGCATCAATTGTTTCTATCGTGTATGTTCCGTCGGATTGTCCTTTCCAGCGTATCCCTTTGTGTTGCCTGAACAGCGAGCGCGTTTCCACTGTTATTTCGTTACTTACGACGAAACATGAAAGCAGTCCGATACCGAACTTGCCGATATAATCTTTTTCCAGAATATCATCGCGTTTAGAGCTTTGTCCTATTACGGAAAGGAATTTGTGGACTTCGTCTTCCGAAAGTCCTATCCCGTTGTCTTCAAAAATTATTTCCGGCGCTTTATCGTTCACATAAACATTGATTTCACCCGAAAGCGATTCATCAATACTTCGTCGCGCAGTGATTGCGTCTATACCATTTTGGAGCAGTTCCCTGACAAAAACGTTCGGCGAACTGTATATATGTTCCGACAGCAACTCTATCATTCCTTTCAAATTGACTTGAAATAAATACGAATTATTTTCCATTTGCACTAATTTTCTTATGTATCGCTCACTAAAACATGTAAAAAAAGACCTTCAATCAAGGTTTTGCGAAGAGAGCGGAAAACGGGATTCGAACCCGCGACCCCAACCTTGGCAAGGTTGTGCTCTACCAACTGAGCTATTTCCGCATGCCTTACAAAAACGGCTACAAAGGTAGAAAACTTTTGCGGCTACGCAAACTCCATTTTTGTAAAAACGGCGACATTCGTAAAAAATCGTGTGACAACCAATGCACTACACAATCGTTATTGAATGTTAATGATGCTTATAATTCTTCAACTACTTCTTTTTCTTTCCGTTGTCCGGCGCGGCCGTAAGCGCCTCTATGAGCTGCTTGGCGATGGCGTTGTTGGGGTTGAGCTCCAGTATCTTGTTGCTGTAGTCAATAACCTGCACCTTATCTTCGTCCTTGCCGCCTTGCTCTTCAAACTGGAGGTAGTAGTAGTAGCTGAGGTACTGGTAAATCTCCAGCAGCTCGCGGCGGTAGGTGGCTGCAGGGTTCTCCTTTGTCAAAATAAGGTTGAGCAGCGCCTCGTAGTGAGGCTTTGCGAGCCCTTGGCTGGTTTCCGGATCAAGCGACGCGTTAACCCTTGCGCGGTTGCGAAATCCCAGCGGGTTATCGGGCATGCGGGCAGTAACGGTGTCAAAAGCAGCGTCGGCTTTTGTCAGGTATTCTACAGCCTTAGTGGCGGCGTAGGCAGAGTCGATGGTAGTGTCGCGCACAATGGTGGTGGCGGCTTGGTAGAGGTAGTTACCCATGGTGTAGTAGTCCTTGGTGTCCGCCTGACCGTCCATTGCCTCAATGAACATGCTGTAGTACTCTGCGGCAAGCCCCGGGTAGCCTGCCTTGTTGAGCTGCTCGCCGATTTTTTTGTACAGCTCCAGCTTTTCGGTGGTCATTTCAATGGCCTTAGCGTACTGCTCCTTTGCCTTGTCAACAAGCTTGTTGAAGCTTAGGAGGTCGCCATAGGTGATGTAGTCGCGGGGGATGTACTTGTTTTTGCCCAGCGGCAGCGAAAAAAACTTTTCGGCAACGCCTAACCCCGTACCGTAGTCCTGCGTTTCCAGCGCGCTGTACATCCTCAGCCGGTTTAGCACAAAGTTGAGCGAATCCTTTTGCAGCCCCTTGTCAATTAGGTTGGTTGCCTCGTCGTAGCGCTGGGAGAAGAAGAACGCGGCGGCGTAGTCGGTCAGCTCGCCTATGCCGCTGGTGTTGATGTTAAACGATTTTTCGTGGATGCCGATGGCGGTAGCGTAGTGGCCTATGTTGTAGTAGGCTCTTGCCAAGTAGCGGTTGGTCAGCGGGTAGGTGGAGTCCACCTCCAGCGCGATGCCCAGCTTCTCTATGGCAAAGTTGGGGTTGATGTCGGCGTAGATTTGCGCCGCTTTAATGTAGGGCAGCAGGTATTTTTCGTTGAGGTTGATGGCCTGCTCGTACTCTCCGGCAGCGCCGCCCATATCATCCTTGCTTTTCAGCACGTCGCCCCGCAGCATGGGCACCAGCGGCGAGCTTTTGCCAACTTTTTCCGCGCTGGCGAGCGCCTTTTCGTACATGGGGGTTACGCCGACCTCGTAGTACACCTTTGCAATGGCTATCAAAACCTCCACATTTTTCTTATTCGCTTTTTCCTTCGAGATGTCCGTCAGCGCCTTTATGCCGGCTTTTTGGTCGGCCTTCAGTAAGAACCGTGCCAGCCCAATCTTGTTGAACGCGTACTCCGGATTGGCGGCCAAGCCTTTTTCGTAGTGGGCTTTTGCCAGCGTGGTGTCGCCCAGCGCGTAGGCAATTTCGCCAAGGTAGTAGTTCGCCTCCGCAGGGTTTTCGCCCAGCTGCCTTTCAAAAATTTCCTTTGCCTTATCAAGCTGATCGGTGAGGAAGTAATCCACCCCAAGGTTTTGGGCAAATGCTGCTGCTCCGAACAGCACGCTGAAGCAAAAACTAATAAGATACTTTTTCATGATGTTTAAAATTTAGTTGTGGTTGAAGAATTGATTGATTGATTGATTGATTAAAATAATTTTTCTAAAAATGTTCCTTTATTTGCACCGTCCGTATGGGCTTAGTGGCCGGCACCAAGCCCGATTTAAGGATAATGCGCTGCCCTCTGTCGCTGGCCACAAAGTGGGTAAAGCCCGACAGGAGCGTACCCCTCAGGTCGGTAAGCACCGCGTACACGTCGCGCGTGAGCGGGTAGCTGCGCAGGTACAGGTACGCAGGGTACGGCTTGTAGCTGCTGCCGTAGGTGGCCGGATGCGTCCGGCTAACCGCCAGCACGCGTATCTTGCTGTTGAAGCTGAGCTGGGTGGTATCGTGCGGATTGCTAATCCAGTTAACGCCAATAACGCCCAGCGCGTTGGGGGTTTGAATTACGTAGTCCAGAACGGCTTGGTTGTTGTTCAGGGCGTGCAGGCGCTCGGTTGCCAGCGGCTCGCCCCCGCACACGGTGTCGCGCATGAAGTACACCGTGCTCGACGTCGGGTTGTCGAACACCACCACTATTTCGCCCAGCTTCGACGAGGCGTTGAGCTCGCGCCACGCGCGCACTTTTCCCGTCATCACCTTTTGCAGCGTCGCAAGGCTGATGAGCGAATCCGGATTGTCCTTGTGGACAATAATGGCGATGCCGTCAACCCCAATCTTCTGCGCGCGCGGGACGAGCTGCCGGTTGCGGGCTTTGATGTGCTGCTTTTCTGCCTCCGTCAAGTCTCTGGAGAGAATGGCCAGCCGCACGCTGTCGTTGAGCAGCAGCTCCACCGCCTCCTTTTCGCTGGTGTAGATGGGCAGCAGAAACGCTTTTTGGTTGAGCGCCTCAAAAACGTCTATCTCCTCCTGCGTAATGTTGCCGTAGCAGTCGTCGCTCGCCAGCGTGGCAACGCCGCTGGTGGGCGTGTCGGTGCGGGTGATTTTTTTCCGGTCGCAGCCGGAAAAAATCAGCAAAATGCATGCTAAGGTTACTACTTTATTCATCGCTATCACTTTCTTCTTGCCCCAAGCTCAGGCTGCCCGTGGCCGATTTGTACGTTCTGTAGCCGCGCATGGCGCCGTAGGCAAGCATTATCACGCCAAATAGAATGCGCCACAGCAAATTTTTGTCGTTGGTGCGGTCGTTGGCCTCGTTGTAGCGAATGAGTACCGGCGTAAACAGCACCAAGTAGGCAATCCCTACGTAGGCAAGCGACATAAACACGCCCCAAAGTAAGCGAAACGGTGGCTTTTTTCTTTCCATAAGCGGCAACAGGTGGCAAATTTAGAACGTCAGCTTCGGAGCTGTGACCCCGAAGTTTAGTTGAAACAAGGCACAAAGGTATAAAAAACTTTTAAATAGTGACTAACGGATAGTAAATAATGATTTACAGAATTGCATGTTTTGCAGAATTTACAGGTTTTCAGGGGGGTAAAAGTTTTGGAATTTTGGGTTGCGAGGTTCAGGCTTCCGGTGTGGAGCGGCTTGAAAAGCCGGATTTTCATAACCGCAGGTCAGCGACCTGCGGACAGCCAGCGCACCTCCTCTTCCCCTGCCTGAAAGGCAGGACATATTGGCTTAGCGTTGTGTCCTGCCTTTCAGGCAGGGGATGGGGGAAGGTGAGCGCTTTCCCGCAGGTCGCTGACCTGCGGTTATGAAGATTAAGCCCTTTCAGGGCTTATGAAAAAGTCAACCTGCGCTTGGCTTTGGCGCTTCTCCCGCTGCCTGAATCGAACGAAGCGAGTTCGCGAACACCTTAAAATAAACAAGGTGAGCAAAGGCAGGACGCAACGCTAAGCCAG
>JAITQP010000072.1 GCA_031288885.1 Prevotellaceae bacterium
TTTACGGCCTGCACCGATTGGTCAATACCTATCCACTTGCGGTTGAGCCGGTCGGCAACAGCAATGGTGGTGCCACCGCCCATAAAGGGGTCGAGCACAAGGTCGCCCTCGTTGCTGGCACACTTGATGATGCGCTCCAGCAGCGCTATCGGCTTTTGAGTGGGATAGCCAATGGATTCTTTAGAGTTGGACTGGATACGAAGAATATCATCCCAGCAATTATTAATTATAAGACCCGGGTCTTCGCATGGCCTAAATTTTCTAAACGGTTGCCCGTTTGCTCTCCAGCCTAAGTCGCCACGACTATCTATTTCTTTTAACTTTTCCTTGTTGACAACCCATCCGTAAGCCGGTGGAGTGTAGCCACCATATTCATACACTAAATTCGGACGACTTCCTTTAGAAACGGAGCGTAATATAGGATATTCGTAGTATCGTCCTTTTTCATCTTTTTTCGGATATTTTTCTGCTACCAACTCTTCGGATATCTTTATCCGCACCACTTTATCATCAAAAAAATACCGATTTGTTTTTGAATAGAAAAAAATGCTATCGGTGGCAACGCCAAATTGCTTGCTTTCAAATTGTGATCCTTTTGGCGTGTTTGTCCTTTTCCAAATAATATGATTTCGAAAATTATTTTTTCCAAAGATTTTATCCAAAATCTCTACCCTAATATACGCATCGGCGTGCCAATCGCAGTGAAGAAAAATGTTGCCGGTGGGCTTCAGCACGCGGTACATTTCAACCACGCGCTCCTTGAGCCACGCTATGTAGTGGTCTATGCCGCCTGCCCAGCGATCCTGAAAGCTGCGCACTTCGCCCTCGTCGCCCCAGATAACTTCGTAGCTGCGGTTGCTGAAAAACGGTGGGTCGAGGTAGATTAAATCCACCGTCTCGCTTTCCATGCTTTTCAGGATTTCGAGGTTGTCTCCGAGTATTAGCCTGTTGATGCACATAAGTTAATTCTCCCGTAAAAAAATTCCAAATGGCGTTGCTGCCAAAAGTGGAGGGTTGCGGTAGCGTAAATCCACCGGCGTGCCCTCCACGTTTTTGCAGAAAACCTTGTGCCAAAGGTCGCTATTTTTACGCAAAAAACCAAACGTAAAGCAAACTCCGCCCACGCTCGCCCGACGGCGCAGGCTAATCTTCCGTGTGTATTGACCTCACGCTTTCCAGCCCCAGCTCTTTGGTGGCTATTTCGCGCATCTCCACCTTGCGAATTTTGCCGGCGGCGGTCATGGGAAATTCCTCCACAAACTTCCAGTACTTGGGCGTTTTGAAGGTAGCGATGCGCCCCTTGCAGTAGCGCGCCAGCTCCTCCTCGCCGTAGTCGAAGCCGGTCTGCCGCTTTACCCACGCCATTACCTCCTCGCCGTACTTTTCGCTGGGCACGCCAATCACCTGCACGTCCTGAATGCCCTCGTGCTTGATGAGAAAATCTTCTATCTCCTTGGGCGAAATGTTTTCGCCGCCGCGAATGATGATATCCTTAATGCGCCCCACGATGGCGACGTAGCCTTCGCCGTCCATTACCGCTACGTCGCCGGAGTGCATCCAGCCGTTGCGGTCGATGACCTTGTTGGTGCCCTCGCTATCGTTCCAGTAGCCCAGCATGACGGAGTATCCGCGCGTGCAGAGCTCGCCGCGCTCGCCGTGGGGCACAATTTTGCCGGTTTTGGGGTCTATGATTTTGATTTCCACGTGGGGGTGCACCTTGCCCACGGTGGCGGTGCGCTTGTCCACGGGGTCGTTGTACTTGCTCTGGGTGGAAACGGGCGACGTTTCGGTCATGCCGTAGCAAATCGTCACCTCCTTCATGTTCATCTTGGCGATAACCTGCTCCATGGAGTCCACCGGACAGGGAGAGCCCGCCATGATGCCCGTGCGGAGCGAGGAGAAGTCGTACTTGCTGAAGTTGGGGTGCGCCAGCTCGGCGATGAACATGGTCGGCACGCCGTAGAGCGCCGTGCATTTTTCCTCCTGCACGGTTTTCATCACCAGCTCCGGCTCGAACACCTCGCCCGGGATGACCATGCACGAGCCGTGGGTGACGCACGCCAAGTTGCCCAGCACCATGCCAAAGCAGTGGTAAAACGGTACGGGGATGCACACGCGGTCTTCGTGGCTCAGCCGCTGCCCCTCGCCAATAAAGAAGCCGTTGTTCACAATGTTGTGGTGGGTGAGCGTTGCGCCCTTGGGCAGGCCGGTGGTGCCGGAGGTGTACTGAATGTTGATAGGGTCGTCGAAGCTGAGCGACGCCTCGCGCTCCGCCAGCTCCTCGTCCGAAACGCTTTTGCCCAGCTCCAGAAACTTGCCCCAGCTGCGGTCGAGTATCACCGTGCGGCTGGAGGGGTACGGGCAGTGCGGGCGGATGGTGTTCAGGATGTCGATGTAGTCGGTTGACTTGAAGCGCTGCGCCGAGATGAGCAGGTTGACCTCCGACTGCTTGAGCACAAACTCCACGCCCTCGTTCTTGAAGCCCGGGTTGATGTTGACCATGATAGCGCCCACGCGCGGCGTGGCAAACTGCGTAAGTACCCACTCGTAGCGGTTTGCCGCCCAGATGCCTACGCGGTCGCCCTTTTTCACGCCCGCCGCCATGAGCGCCTTGGCCAGCACGGTAGTTTGGTCCCACAGCTCGCGGTAGGTAGCGCGGTAGCCTTGCTCGGCCACCACCAGCGCCTCGCGGTCGCCGTACAGCTCAACGGTGCGCAGCAGCGCCTCGCCAATGGTTTCGCCACGCAGCGCAATGTCGCTCGTGCCGTTTGCATAAGATAATTTTTCCATCATCAGTTCATTTTAAAGGATTAAACAGTTCATCAAATAAAGTATAATATATTTTTCTAAAATATAGCGAAGCGTAGCGCTCGCAATGGCGCGAAGCGTGCCGAAAACAATCCACAAAACCCCGCCGCGCGTAACGTACTATATATACTCTTTAGCTCTGCGTACATTTTAGCTTTCTATAGGATATATTCCGACTTTTGCAAGCGAAATTTTCCTCCAACTTCCCTTTTTACTACTACTCTACCTTACAGATTACTATTCAGTGGATTACAGCAACGCCAGCGGAAAATTTTGCGGCGGCAAAAAATCGCCGCGCTGACGGCTGCAAGAATTTTTTTGCGGTAAACAAAGGCTTTCACGGCTACATTACCTCAACTTCCGCTGCAAAAATAGCTGACTTCTTTTGATACCCCAAACCAAATTGCCTATCCATAGCTGGTATTCAACGCGTAAATCACACCATAAAATAGTTTACGGTTAGCGATTTACGTACAAAATATATATAGCATTCAATAAAACAGCATGCAAAACTTAAGCTGTTGATAACATATCGGCAAAACTATTGCAATTCAACCTGTTTTGTACTATTTTTGCACCGTCAAAAGCATTATGCCTTGACAAAACACAAACCTTTTTAATCATTTTAGTTATTAGAAAAAATTATGAAAACGTTTATGCAATTCATCATCGCTACGGTAGTAGTAATGTGTTTAGGGGCTGTAAGTTGCACCCGCAACACCAGCGCGCCTGTTATCTCTTTCGGGGCAAACAACGCCACTGAGGATGTTGTTGAAGCCGGCGGCAGCAAAGAGCTGCTGGTTGTTATCAACGCGCCGGCAAAGCTCAAAGAGGTGAAGTACTTTAAGAAAAAAGTAAATGGCGAGGAAGTTCCCAGCAAAAATATTACCAAATTCAGCAACCCTAAAAAGTTTGAGAGCAGCATTACCCTGAACGACATAACGTCGGATATAGTGCTGGTGGTGTCGGCAACCGACAAGAAAAATCGCACCACCACCGCAGAGTTTCTGGTTAAGGTAAGCAGCCAGCCGACGAGCAAAAGCAACCTCCTTTTGGGCTTCAACATGCTCAACTCGGTGGGCAGCTCGTACTCCGTAAGCCAGCAAAAGGTGCTGCTGCTCCCCGACGCAAAGACGGCGCAGCAGGACGTTGACTTTATGTTCTTTTACGGAAAAATAAACGGCATTACCGTTGCCGCCCCCGCCGATGAGGTGGTTACGCGCGTGTTCAACAACATCAGCTACGGCGTGCAAACGTGGATAACCCGCAACCAAACGCGCTTTGTAAAAGTCAACCTTGACTACGAAACGGCCTCCGCGGCGGACATTGCCAAGGCGCTGGAGGGCAGCGGCAGCACTAAGATAAACCACATGAGCAGCAGCGATGTGGTGGCGTTCAGAACGGCATCGGGGCAAACAGGGCTTCTTAAGATATTCAACGTAGGGCCAGACAGCGCCTCCACCCTTAACGTAAACGTGCGCACCATTTGAGCGTAGCGCCGCGGGGAGAAAGCGGCAGGCGCGCTTATTAGCAGCTGTAAGATGATAAACCTTACCTTGCTATCCGGCTGGAATGCACCGTACAAGCTGTGGCTATCGGATTTTATTCAATCGGAGAGCCAAGCAGACGCTGCCTACGTGGCGTCGGCGTTCCTGCTGTGCCTGCTGGCGTCCATCCTTCTGTACAGGGTGGGCAAATGGGTGACCTACAAGCTCAGCAGCCTGCTGATAAAGAAAAAAAACAGCAAAATTGTAGCGTCCCTCAAGGCAAACAGGTTTTTTTCGTACCTGTGCTACTACTTCCCGCTGCTGGTGTTCCGGTACAACTTTGACCTGCTGCCCCGCTCCGAGCGGCTGTCCAAAATACTGGGGAGCATCTACCACATTGCGGGCGTGCTGCTGCTGGTGCTGCTGGTCAACGCCATCCTCAACACCATTGTAGACCTTAACCGGCGCAAGGAGGTCAAGCGGTCGAAGCCCATTCGGGGGCTGGTGCAGTTTGGGCAAATTATCCTCTACTTTTTTGGCCTCATCTTTTGCGTGGCCATCGTGATGGACAAATCTCCCCTTGCGCTGCTCGCCGGACTGGGGGCGGCGTCGGCGCTGGTGATGCTCATCTTTAAGGACAGCATTACCGGCTTGGTGGCGGGCGCGCAGCTCTCCTTTAACCACATGCTGCAAATTGGCGACTGGATTTCGCTGCCAACCTACGACGTGGACGGCGAAATTGTGGACATTACGCTCACCTCCGTCAAGGTGCGCAACTGGGACAAGAGCGTCTCCACCGTGCCCACCTACAGCCTTGTGGTGAGCGACTCCGTAAAAAACTGGCGGCACATGAAGGAAGCCGGCGTTCGCCGCATCTCGCGCCCCATCATCATAGACGTCAACACCATTGGCTTCTGCACGCCCGAAATGCTGGCGCGCTACCGCTCCATCCCCAACGTTGACGACGCGCTGAAAGCCTTTGAGGCGGTCAACGACAGCCCGATAAAAGCCTCGGGCGCGCTGCCGCAGGACGGCATTACCAACCTCGGCGTGTTCAGGGCGTACATCTACCGCTACCTGTCGCGCAAGCGCGGCGTACGGGCAGACTTGGACGTTGTTGTGAAGCAGCGGGAGCTTTCGGTCAACGGGCTGCCGCTCGAAATCTACTGCTTTGCCAATACCACCGACACCAAACCCTTTGAAGCCATACAATCCGACATTTTTGAGCACCTCATAGCCATAGCGCCCGCCTTTGACCTGAAGGTGTTTCAATTAGGAATTAGGAATTAAGAATGGGGCTGGCGCGAAGCAATCCAGAAATACAGGTAAAAGCGTGGCAGGTTTGGGGCGAGGGCGAGCCTTTATAACGGATGACACTCGCTATTGCGATAGCTACTTTTTGGTATAGTGATACCTAAGCGCTAAAACATATACTTCATTTTCCTGCTCTCTGACAGCGTAGATAATACGATGCTCCGCATTAATTCGTCTT